>CAJOOL010000197.1 GCA_905236115.1 uncultured Endomicrobiia bacterium | reverse complement strand
CTCCGCTTGAAGCGGTTCAACCGCCTCTTTATAGGCAAAATCTGCTTCGGGCTTTACTCATTCATAATTAATCAGTGTTTCCTAAAGAATATTTTTTTCTTGATATTTAAAACTTAAAATTATAAAATCTACGCAAAACAGAAGAAATGCCGGATTCATTATAAATCTGTTATATCTATTATATTTGATTACGGGCATTTCAAAAAAAACAAGGAGAAGGAAATGAAGAAAGTTGGAGTATTGTTGGTTTGTGCATTATTTTTGGGTGCTTGCACCACACCCGGAAAAAACACTGCCATAGGAGCAGGAGCAGGAGCTGCATTAGGTGCTGCGGCAGGAGCAATTATTGCTAACAACACCGGCGGAAAATCCGCAGAAGGTGCCATTTACGGCGGTTTGGCAGGTGCGGCAGCAGGCGGTTTAATAGGAAACTATTATGATAAACAAGCAAAAGAGCTTGCAAAGATTGCAGATGTTAAAAAAACAGATAACGGCATAGAAGTAACATTAAAAAATGATATTCTGTTCACTACCGGCAGTGCGGAATTGTCAGCCGCTGCAAAACAGACTCTTACGGATTTGAACAAAGTTTTAAAGAAATATCCGGAAAATATCATTCAGGTTCAGGGACATACTGATTCTACGGGTTCCGCATCTTATAACCAGACTTTGTCCGAAAAAAGAGCAAAAGCCGTATACGATTATATTTTGGCAAATGGTTTACAGACTTACGGTTTAACTTATGTAGGATTCGGTGCAAACCAGCCTATTGCATCCAACGATACTACTGACGGAAAAGCAAAAAACAGAAGAGTTGAACTGAAAATTACGGCCAACAAGAAACTTGTTGAAAAGAACAGACAATAAAAAATAATTTATCGTAAATAAAAACACCGGGCAATTTTTGAATAAAGACTGTTCGGTGTTTTTTTATTTCTGAAAACTTTTATTTTTTAGAGATGATTTTCAAAAATTCCGGGTAGAAATTTTCGGGCTTTTCTCAAGCAAGAACAGATATTAGGCAAGCAGAGATATGATATATTCTTCTTCGGAAGTATCGTCTTCGGCTTCGGCACAGCTGTTAAAATAATTTTCCAACACATAGATAAAATCATTATTTAAATTTTTACGTGCGGAAATCTGCTGTTGAATAATAGCGGTATTTCTGGCAACGGCCTCTTTGTGAGCCGTATTATCTTTAACTAAAAAAACAGCGGATGCCGAAATGACAAATAAAAAACCTGCAGCTATAAGAAAATGCTTTTTTATTACATTTAAATAAAACGTCTTACCGCTCTTTACCGGCTCAACAACGACGGAATTATTTTTTATTTTATCCATAACGGAATCCGTAAAAGCCGAATCAAGTTTTTTGGAAGTTTCCGGAAGTTTAAAACCGACTAAAACGCTTCTGATATTTTTTAATGCCGTATACTCTTTTTTACATTCGCCGCAAACGAAAATATGCTTTTCCGCCTCTGCTCTTTCGGCAGGCGGCAAAAAGCCGTCCAAATATAAAGAAATTATTTTTTTAAAATCTTTGCATTTCATTGTAAATCTTCATCCTTTAATAGAATTTCTTTAAGACGGTTTCTTGCTCTGAAAATCCAAACTTTTACTCTTTCGGAGGAAACGTTTAAAATATTTGCAATTTCTTCGTAAGAATAATTTTCTATATCTCTTAAAGTTAAAACCGCTCTGTAATTATCTCTAAGGCTGTTAAGAGCATTCCAAACCGTTGCCTGAATATCTTTGCTTATAAGCTGCTGTTCCGTATCATCCTGCGACTTTAAAAAATTAATTATATTATCTTCGTCTTCGTCATCGTTATTTATTTCCAAAGGAATGTTGTTAGTATGTTTTTTCTTTTTGGAAACGGTTATCGCTTCATTGATAACTATTCTGTATAACCACGTGGAAAATTCCGACTCAAACTTGAATTTCTGCAAAGCCTTAAAAACTTTTATAAAGACATTCTGTGCAATATCTTCACAGTCACAAGTCTGTCCGCAAAAAGAATAAATTATTCCGAAAACTTTATCTTTGTATTTATCTATAATAAGCTTATAAAAATCACTTTCACCTTGAATAATTTTCTCTATTATTTCTCTTTCCTGCATAGGGTTGTATGTTTAGACTCCTTTTTTATCAAAAAAGTTACAGAGAGCACAATTTATAATTTATAATTTACAATTTATAATTAACTATTTTTGCTGCCGGTTTTTGGCATTCGTTTTGGTATTCGTTTTAACATTTGTTTTTGTGTTCGTATTCTTTGTATTTGTATTCTTTATCGCATTTGTGTTTTTATTGTTTGTATTTTGTTTCGGAAGCGTCTTTTTAACTGCGGCTTCTTCCGCACTTTCATACTTTAACAGTTCTTTTATTTTTTCATCGGAAGTTCTCTTATAAGAATTTTTTTCCTGCTTTGTTTTCAAACCGCCTTTTGTATACTTGCATGCGGCATTCCATAAAATCCACGTTTTAACGCCGCAATCAAAACAAGCCTGTATTTGAGCTTTTATTTCTTCCGGACCGTATTTTACGCCTCTTAAAGAAAAATCCTGAAGCCACGGGCGGAGCTTTTCAACGGGAAGCCTTTTTTTGGCACCCTGCAAAGATATATAAACTGTTCTGTAAGGCTCTTTATTGGGAACCGGTATTCCGTATTGTCCGTTGGCATAATGAGACGGGTATATCATAGGACTGACATAATCAACATATTTTGTCATATCCACAATTTTCTGTCCTATACCCATATCGCTTTTTTCCGTAGTGGTTAAACCGAAAACATCTATGGATATCTTCACGCCTCTTTCGGAAAGACGTTCTTTTGCCTGTTTTAAAAAATCGGTTATGGCATTGGATGCCGCAGCCGGCGAATGCTGAACTCCGTATCTGCACTGTTTGGTTCTTCCGTCGGACGGGAACCTGATATAATCAAACTGAATTTCGTCAAATCCCAAATCTGCCGTTTTTTCCGCAAGTTCCAAAATATAATCCGCCGCTTCCTGCTTATAAGGATTAAGCCACGTAAATTTTCTGTAATCTTCCCAAAGCGTTCCGTCGGGATTTTTTACCGCAAGCTCCGGTTTTTTGCGGGGCATAACGTTGTCTCTGAAAACAACTATTCTTGCTATGGCATAAAAACCTCTGTTTTTAATATCTTTCAAATATTTTTCTACGCTCGGAAGTTTTTTGGAATATGCCAAATCACCGTATACATTTTTTATGGAAATTTCTCCGTCTATTTCTTTTACATCTATGACGACGGTATTAAGCTCAGTAGTATCCAGCAAATCATCTATTCTTGCTTTATGGAAAGAAGAAGCGGCGGCTCTGGTAGTTAAATGAACTCCTTTTACCTGCGACGGCGTTATGACTTCGGTCTGTTCTATTTTATCTTCGGGAACAATTCGTATTTCACTTCCGTCTTGTTCCGTATTTTGTTCGGTAATTTCTTCTTCGGTTTCTTCTATGCTTTCGCTTTCTTGCATATTGTTGTGTTCCACCAAAACTTCAACTTCTTCAACATCCTGCGAATATATATTGACGGAAAATAAAAATAAAATTGATAACATTAACGAAAAAATTTTCTTCATATTTTTCCCCCTTTACATACGTCCGCTACATATATCAAAAAAATATTTCTGCTATTTTTTCTTCGGCGGTTTTTCTTGCCCACAAATCGGCTTGAATAATTTTATTTATGTCTTTTGTTTTTATAACTTTATGATTATTTACAACTTTTTGAACAATTTCCGGTATATCGTTAAATTTTATCTTACCGTCAAGAAAACTTTTTACGGCAATTTCGTTGGCGGCACTCATTACGGCTGTTGCCGTCCCGCCGACTACGGCACATTTATACGCGATATCAAGACATTTGAATTTCTTAAAATCCGGTTTAAAAAATTCCAGCTTTCCCACACTTGTCAAATCCAGTCTTTTAATGTAACAATTCTTTCTTTCCGGATAAGAAAGTGCATATTGTATGGGCAGAGTCATATCGGGGTTTGAAAGCTGTGCCATCACACAGCCGTCTGAAAACTCCACCATGGAATGAACTACCGACTGAGGATGTATAACGATTTCTATTTTATCCATCGGAACATCAAAAAGAACCGAAGCCTCTATAGCCTCCAAACCTTTGTTCATTAAGGTTGCGGAATCTATGGTAATTTTTTTCCCCATTTTCCACGTAGGATGAGCAAGTGCATCTTCTACGGTAATATCTTCAAAATTTTTATTTGATTTATAGAAAGGTCCGCCGGAAGCGGTAAGAAGAATTCTTTTTATTGATTTTTTATTTTCTTTTCCTATGCACTGAAAAATGGCGGAATGTTCGCTGTCAACAGGCAGCACGGAAACGTTTTTTTCTTTTGCTCTTTTCATTATGAGGCTTCCTGCCATAACCAAAGATTCTTTATTGGCAAGAGCAACATTTTTATCGCTGTCTATCGCAGCAACAAGAGGCTGCAAACCTGTCGCACCGACGACGGCAGATAATACCGTTTCAACTTCTTTTATCGTTGCAATTTTTATTAAGCCGTCTTCACCGAAAAAAACTTTTGTTTTATACTTTCTATCTTTACACCATTTTTGTATTTTTTCCGCATTATCTTGCGAAAAAACCGATACTGCCGACGGTTTAAATTTTGATATTTGCTTTTTCAACAGTTCTATATTTGAACCCGCTGCAAGCCCGCAAATTTTAAATTCATTTTTTGTTTTTGCTATGAAATCCAAAGCCTGCACGCCTATTGAACCTGTGGAACCGAGTATTGAAAGATTTTTCATTATTTTATCACCTGTATTAAACAGTAAAAAACCGGAGCGGCAAAAAGATAAGAATCAAATCTGTCAAGCATTCCGCCGTGTCCGGGTAAAATATTGCCGGAATCTTTTACGTTACAATCCCTTTTGAAAAGAGATTCCGCCAAGTCCGAAAACTGCCCTACAAAAGAAATGACCAGCCCGAAAATTACGGCTTCAACGTTCGTTATAATTTCCGCCATAAAAACATATCTGCATATAACCGAAACAACCACCGCCGTAACTACGCCTGCTGCGGCTCCCTCTATGGTTTTTTTAGGGCTTATTGTTGAAGCCAGCTTATGCCTGCCGAATTTTTTACCGACAAAATAAGCTCCGGTATCAAGCAGCCAAACATTTATAAAAAGAAAAATTATATACTGCATACCGTACTTCGGTATATCTCTTATTAAAACCATATGAAACAGCGACCACGTTATAAAAAATGCACCAAAACATGTCAATGCAATTGAACCGGAAATATTTTCAACCGGTCTTGTCAACATTGCAAAAAAGAAAATAATAAAAATTGACAATATCATTATTTCACGAATATAAAAATTGAAGTTTAAAGCCGCGTAAAATATTACCGCCGTTAAAACACCTAAAATTCCCATAGGTTTAAATTTTTTCGTTACGGAAAAAAACTCCATAACGGAAAAAAGAACAACCACAAAAAACATTAATTGAAAAAAAATTCCGCCGTAAAATATACACGCCAAAATTACAGGTATTCCGACTATTGCGGTTAATATTCTCGGTAATAACATTTTTTACTCCTTTAGCTGAGAACGGACAACAAACTTCTCAGCTTATCACCTTATAAGCTTATCAGCGGAAAAATCTACGCAATTTTTCCGAACCGGCGTTCACGCTTCTGATAATCCAAAATTGCTTTTATAAATTCTTCTTCATTAAAATCCGGCCACAAAACATCCGTAACATAAATTTCGCTGTATGCTATCTGCCATAACAAAAAATTTGAAATTCTTTTTTCACCGGACGTTCTTATCAAAAGATCCGGGTCCGGCAATCCTGCCGTATACAAACTGTCGGAAAAATCTTTTTCCGTAGGATTTTTTATTCCTTTATCAATTAAAATTTTACAAGCTCTCAATATTTCCTGTCTTGCACCGTAACTTAATGCAATATTTAATATCATAGCTTTATTATTTTTAGTCTTTTCTACTGCATTTTTAATATCTTTTTGAAGTTCCTCCGGCATTCTTGATATATCGCCTATAACGTTAAGAGCAATACCGTTATTTATCATATTATCCGTCTCGTTTGCCAGATAAACTTTCAACAGTTTCATTATGCCGGAAACTTCATCTTCGGGTCTTTGCCAATTTTCCGCAGAAAAAGCATAAAGGGTCAAAACCTTTACATTAAGCTTTCTTGCAAACTCAACTATTTTTTTTACGGTTTTGACCCCGGTAGTATGTCCGATTAATCTGGGCAATATTCTCTTCTTTGCCCATCGTCCGTTACCGTCCATAATTATTGCAATATGCTGCGGTAACTTTGATAAATCAATTTGTTCTGTTGAAACCACTTTATTCTACTTTTGAGAAATTGCATTTACGGGGCAGTTTGCTGCACATGCTCCGCAGTCTACGCATTTATCTTCGGCAATTGCATATTTGTCTTCTGCCGCACTTATTGCTTCCACGGGGCAATTTGCCGCACAAGAACCGCAGCCTACACAAACTCCTTTGTCTATTGAATGAGCCATTTTACTACCTCCAAAAAAATTATTAACTACAATTATATTTTTAAAAGGTCTTCTTCTTTTTGTTTCACCAAATCTTCTATTTTGGCTATATAAGAATCCGTTAATTTTTGAATATCCGTCTCGTATTTTTTTCTGTCGTCTTCTGTAATAGCTTTATCTTTTTCAAGTTTTTTTATCTCGTCAACTATATGTCTTCTTTCGTTTCTTACGGCTATTTTATAATCTTCCGACATTTTATGAACTACTTTTATGATTTCTTTTCTTCTTTCTTCGGTAAGTGCAGGTATTGAAATTCTTATTAATTTACCGTCGTTTACCGGAGTAAGCCCCAAATCGGATTTCAATATTGCTTTTTCTATTGCATTCAGCTGAGACATATCCCACGGTCTTATTTCAAGCGTTCTTCCGTCGGGAACGCTTACGCCCGCTACCTGGTTCAACGCCAAAAGCGAACCGTAACTTTCCACTTTTATTCCGTCCAAAAGTGCGGCATTTGCTCTGCCCGTTCTTACGGTAGAAAAATCATGTTTTACTTTTTCTATGGTCTTTTTCATGGCTTCTTCGCCGGAAGCCAAAATTTCTTTAGGTAACATAAGTACTCCAATTTATAATTTATAATTTACAATTTACAATTCCTAAGCTGTCGTTTACTATCGCTGTTCCTATGTTTTCGCCGTCTAAAACTTTCTTCAAATTTCCCTTTTTATGGAAATCAAAAACATAAATTTCTATATTATTTTCCATACACAAAAGAAATGCCGATATGTCCATTATTTTAAGATTTTTTTCTATCGCTTCTTTATACGATATTTTGCTGTACTTAACGGCACTTTTATCTTTCTTCGGGTCGGCGGTATAAACACCGTCTACCTGAGTGGCCTTTAAAATAATATCCGCCTTTATCTCGCAGGCTCTTAATGCGGCGGTCGTATCGGTAGTAAAATAAGGGTTGCCCGTTCCGCCCGCAAAAATAACGACATATCCGTCTTTCAAATAATTATCCGCTTTTTCACAAGAAAAATTTTCGCAGAAATTCGTCACGCCTGCCGCAGCCAAAACAACCGCTTTTATACCGTTTGTTTTCAATATTTCGCTTATTGCCAAGGCATTCATTACCGTTGCAAGCATACCCATTTTATCGGCGGACACTCTGTTAATCTCTTTCCCTGCACCACGCCACAGGTTGCCTGCACCGACAACAATAGAGAGTTCTACTTTATCCGACAAAATATTTTTTATTTCATCTGCCGTCATTTGAAGACTTTTCACGGATACGGCACTTGCGCCGTCCGATAAAGTTTCGCCTGAAAGTTTAAGTAAAACTCTCTTTTT
>CAJOOL010000196.1 GCA_905236115.1 uncultured Endomicrobiia bacterium | reverse complement strand
TAAACGCTAAAAATAAAATCATAATAAAATAGAATTTTAGTTTTAAAATTATTATTTTATATTAAAAATCTTTAGTCGTTTACTATAGTAAAGGAAAATATCATACCAAGGCATGATGATGACGGGATTTTATACCTGGGTCTTAAAGATTTTTTGTTCAATCCGGAAAGTTTTAAGCTTTAGTTTTTGTAAAGGAAATAAGCGAAAAAGCAGGGATACAATTCTTTCCGCTGAAAAAACAGTAACAAATTACCTTTTTTTCAGTGAAATCAAACAAAAAACAAACAATACAAATCCTTGACTTGAGTAGAAATTTCTGGTATAATTGCAGTATAGATCGTACATTAATTTTGAGAGGATTTTTATTTAAAAAAAGTAAAAAACAGATAAGAATTTTAAAAACTAAATATGATGTTTTTGGAGTCCGAAAGGACACCCTTTTGTTAAAAGCAAAAGAAAAAGAAGACCAAGAACAGAACGTTTTTATAGGTACATAATATTCAAGCTGATCCCTTGAGTATTATGTATCCGAGTGTTCCGAGCCTGCCATACAGGTGTGTGAACCACGGCTGTTTTATATTTGTGGGGCTTCTTTTTCACAGTATAAAACAGCCGTCAATGTTTTATATGCAGCTTTTTTAAAAATTTTCTTTCGTCTGCTCCAAAGACAAATAAAAAATAAACTTTGGAGGTATTAAAATGAAAAAGAAAATTCAAAAAAGCAACAGAGGTTTTACGTTGGTGGAGTTGGTAATTGTAATCGCCATCGTCATTATTCTGTCGGTAATCAGTGTTCCGATTTACAGAGGATATGTGGACAAATCAAAATATGCGGAAGGTTATGCTTTATTAGGAACTGTCATTTCTGCACAAAAAACATATTATTCTGAATATGGAAACTTTTTAAAAATAGAAAACAGCAGTTCCGGCGGTAATTGGACGGTAAATGAACCGGTACTTGGCGTAGATGCAAGGGGTAATAAATATTTTAAAGTTTTTGCAACAAATGCAGACAGTAATAAATGTTGGGCTTATGCACAAGTACCAACGGAAATAGCAGGCAACAGAACATTAGGTAACATAAAAGATATATATTTATATTTCAATATCACTTCCGGCGTATCATATAAAGAAATTTCATATTAAGTCTAAATTTACCCTTTCGGAAACAAAAAAAGGCATCAAAAAGTGATTTTTATCCTCTATAAAATCATTTTTTTGATGCCTTTAAAATACTCTTTTTATCTTTGGTTTTTTCAACAATAATTTCTTTCAGGCGAAAGCCGGAGCGTAAGAATATGTTTGGTTTTTCTTTTCGTTTTCATCTTCAACAAAAAGAAATGTTTGTATGTTTAACGCATCAAAAATTTTCCCAAGAGTTGTATCTCTCGGGTTGGCATTTTCTCTTGTAAGAGCTTCATATATTCCAATTCTGGTCAAACCGATTTTTTTTGCAAAACGCGACACTCCCGGCCATTTTATCACCGTAAAAATATACGCATTTTCTGTCTTTTTGATTGTAATACATATATTACTTTTTATCATAGACAATAAAATGGCAAAGCCGGCTTGGATAAAAGAGGAGCGGAGGACGGCGGGATGGCTACAAATCACAAAATACCTTTTCTATGTTTTCGGAGGAAAGTCCGCAGAGGTGCCTGATTAAGATTTGATTGCCGTGTTCAACAAACTCGTCCGGCAGACCTATGGAATGAATTTTGGCATTTGTTCCGGAAAGGAGCGATTTTACCGTTTCGCCCATTCCGCCGGCGAGGGCATTTTCTTCAACGGTAACAATTTTATTTGTGTAAGTTAAAATATTTTTTACGGACTGTTCGTCAAAAGGCTTTAAAAATCTCATATTTAAAACGGAAACATCAACACCTTTATTCTTTAAACTTTCGGCAGCTTTAAGACATTCCTGCAAAACATTGCCTATACAGACTATACATCCGTCTTTGCCGTCTTTTTCAAGTGCGGCTTTGCCGACTTTTAACAGTTCAAAATCTCTCTGAAAAGATGCCGTTCTTGTTCCGCCGCCTCTGGGATACCTTATTACCGACGGACCTTTCAAAGTAAGTGCGGTGTTTAGCATATCCTGAAGTTCCGTTTCGCAAGCCGGTGCCATAATCGTCAAATTCGGTATATATTTCAGATAAGACAAATCAAACGCCCCGTGATGTGTTGCTCCGTCTTCCCCCACAATTCCCGCTCGGTCAAGCATCATTATCACGGGAAGATTTTGAAGTGCGACATCGTGAATGATATTATCCAACGCTCTTTGCATAAAAGTAGAGTAAATCGCAACAACCGGTTTCATTCCGCCGGCCGCAAGTGCCGCCGCAAAAGTTACCGCATGGCCTTCGTCTATGCCGACATCAAAAAATCTTTCGGGAAACTTTTTGGAGAAACTTTTTAAGCCTGTTCCGTCCGGCATTGCCGCCGTAATTGCAACTATTTTATCGTCTTTTTCCGCAAGTTTTACTATGGCTTTTGAAAAAACTTCCGTGTATGTGACTTTTTTTAAAGCAAGCGTCTTTCCCGTTTCAATATCAAAAGGACCTATGCCGTGAAATTTTGTCGGGTCGGCTTCGGCATATTTGTAACCTTTTCCTTTTTTGGTAACCACATGCAAAAGAACCGGACCTTTTAAATCTTTCACTTTGGTAAGAATTTCTATAAGCCTGTCTATATTATGTCCGTCAATGGGACCGACATAAGAAAAGCCCATTTCTTCAAACATCAAGCCGGGAAACAAAATAACTTTAAATCTTTTAACGATTTTTTTTATGGAAGCAAAATTTAAAAATTTCAATTTTGAAGCAAATTTCAAAACTTTTTCTTCCAGTTTTTTTAAACTTGAAGCGGTTAATATTTTGGTTAAATATCCCGACAGAACTCCGACCTGTTTTGATATAAACATCTGATTATCGTTTAAAATAACCAGCATATCTTTGCCGAGTGTTCCCGCATTTTGAAGACCTTCAAAAGCAAGCCCGCCCGTCATGGAACCGTCGCCGATTATTGAAATGACTTTATAATCCTGTTTATTCAAATCCCTTGCAACGGCAAAGCCGAGTGCCGCAGAAATGGATGTGGAAGCATGACCTGCACCGAAACAGTCGTATTCGGATTCTGTTCTTTTCGGAAAGCCGCTTATGCCTTTATACTGTCTTAATGTATCAAAATTTTTCTTTCTTCCGGTAAGAATTTTATAGGCGTAAGCCTGATGACCGACATCCCAAATAAATTTATCTTTTTCGGCATTAAACACATAACATAAAGCTACGGTTAAATCCGTCACTCCCAAACCGGATGCAAGGTGGCCTCCGTTTTTGGAAACGGTTTTTATTATTTTTTCTCTTAATTCCTGTGCCAGCTGTTTAAAAGCCGATTTTTTTATGATTTTCAAATCATTCGGTGATGTTATTTTATCTAAAATTGACATTTAAAAATTGCTCCAACGTCTTCAGCTAAAATTTTCTTGTTATCATATAGTCGGCCAAAGCATTTAAAATTTCTTTATTCGTTTTAAAATTTGCAACCGATTTTTTTGCTTCTTCTATAAGTTTTTTTGCATTGGTTTCGGACTGTTCTTTTCCGTATAATCTTAAATATGTCAGCTTGTCATTGTCGGCGTCGCTTCCATTTTTACCGAGCAGTTTTTTATCGGCATACACATCCAAAATATCGTCGGCAATCTGAAATGCTATCCCTATATTATGTCCGTATTTGTCCAAAGCATTTAAAACATTTTCTTTAGCACCGGCAAGAACCGCACCGAGTTTCAAACTTGCTTTTATCAAATCGGAAGTTTTATGGATATGGATAAATTCAAGTTTTTTCTTACAGAAAGAGACATTTTGTTTATTCCATTTTCCTGCTTCAATGGTATCTTCGGCCTGTCCTGCAATCATACCTTTATATCCGGAATAATCGGCAAATATTTTTATTGCCTTAACTATTCTTTCTGGCGGAACAGAACATTTTGCAACAAGATTGAAGCTTTCCGTCAAAAGTGCATCGCCTGCAAGAATTGCCGCACTTTCGCCGAACTTTTTATGGCTTGTGGGTTTTCCGCGTCTTAAATCGTCATTATCCATTGCCGGCAAATCGTCGTGAATTAAAGAGTAAGTATGCAGAAATTCAACGGCACAAATTGCAGGTTCTATTTTTTTCATATCTTTAAGTCCTGCAGCTTCGGCACCGAGCATAACAAAAAGAGGTCTTAATCTCTTGCCGCCAGCCAAAACGGAATAGTTCATGGCACGGGAAACTACGGATTTATCTTTGGGAAGATATTTTTTTAAAAGTCCGTCAACATATTTTGCTTTTTGATTAAGATATTTTTTCAGGTTGAAAATTTTTATTCTATTCATTAATTTCACCTTTGGGAACAAAATTTTCTTTTTCCATGCTGCCGTTTTTTTCTACAAGAATTTCTATTTTCTTTTTGGTTTCATCAAGTTTTTTGGAACATTGATTTACAAGAGAAATCCCCTCTTCAAAAAGGTTCATTGCTCTATCAATATCCGGCTGAGAATTTTCCATTTCGTCAACTATTTTTTCTAATCTTTTAAGCGATGTTTCAAAGTTTTTTTCTTTCATAAAACCCCATAACAACAATATATAATGTACAATGTATAATTAACGGCAAGATTGCTTCGTCGTAAACTCCTCGCAATGACGAACAAGGTCTTTTCCATACATCCATTCCTCTATTCCTCTATACATCCATACTTCTCCGTCACTTTCGTTCTCACTGTTCCGTCGGATAATTTAATATTCAGAGTATCGTTTACATAAATTTGTTTTATACTTGTGACAATTTTATTTTCTTTATCAAAACAGGCACTGTAGCCTCTGTTTAAAATTTTCAAAGGCGAAAGAAGTTCCAGCCTTTTAACGTTCAGAAGGAAAGCATTATCTTTCTGCGTCCAAATATTTTTAATTCCCGTTATCAAATCTTCTCTGAGCTCGTCAATATATTGAATTTTATCTTCATATATTTCATAAGGTCTTGACAACGCTCTGCACATTTTAAAATATTTAATTTTTTCTTCGTAAAGTTTAACGATATTTTTTATATTATCAATTATTTTTCTTTTTATCAATGAAAGTTTCTCTTCTATATCGGCTCTGTTTTTTGCGACAATTTCTGCGGCAACCGACGGCGTGGGAGCTCTTAAATCCGCAACAAAATCCGCAATAGTAAAATCCACTTCATGTCCCACGCAGGAAATTACGGGAATTTGCGAAGCAAATATTGCCCGTGCTACAATCTCTTCATTAAACGCCCACAAATCTTCCAAAGAACCGCCGCCCCGCCCGACAAGAATAACATCCAAATCTTTATAATTTTCATTCAAATATTTTAAAGCTTCGGCTATCTCAAACTTCGCCTGTTCGCCCTGAACACGGACGGGATAAATCAACACTTCAACATTGGAAAATCTTCTTTCCAAAACCGACAAAATATCGTGCAGTGCCGCACCGTCTTTGGACGTTACAACACCTATTTTATTTACAATGTAAGGGATTTGTTTTTTATGCGATTGGTCAAAAAGCCCCTCTTGCGAAAGTTTCTTTTTTAATTTTTCAAATGCTTCCTGAAGTGTGCCCCTGCCTGTTTCCTGTGCGTGGTAAACCTGTATCTGATAAGAACCTCTGCTGATGTAGGC
>CAJOOL010000195.1 GCA_905236115.1 uncultured Endomicrobiia bacterium | reverse complement strand
TTTGCCGCCGACTTTATATGCTCTGGCAGTAGGAGCTTCGGTTTCATAATATGCTTTTACGCCTTTTCTTCCGGAACCTGAAACACCGCTTTTGGAATCAATAATAATTCCGTCGGCTTTTATCAAACCGTTCTTTATTGCAGGTGCCGTTCCCAGTAAAATTGTCGTAGGGTAACACCCCGGGTTGGCAATCAACTTAGCATTTTTTATTTTATCTTCGTTCAGTTCAACCAAACCGTAAACGGCATCTTTAATATACTCTTTACCTGTATGCTGAACGTTATACCATTTTTCATAAGTATCAGAATCTTTTATTCTGAAATCCGCCGATAAATCTATCACTTTTTTGCCTGCCTGCAAAAGTGCCGGCACTACTTCAAAAGCTACCGCATGAGGCAGTGCCAAAAATACCACATCCGTCTCATTTTTTATCTGTTCAATATTTAACGGATAAATTTTTAAATCCAAGTCCGCATATTTCGGATAAATATCTTTCAGCTCTCTTATCGTTCCGGTTGCTCTTCCGGCAAGCACGGTTATTTTAACGTCTTTATGTTTTGACAATATTCTTAAAAGTTCTTCCCCCGTATAACCGGTAATGCCTATAATTCCTGCACGTATCATTTTTCCCCCTGTTTCCTTTATTCATAATATCCATAATTTTACTAAATTTTTTACTTATTGACAACGAACATAAACATAAAAACCGACAACTTTACCGACAACTTCCGCACATTTTAAACCGCTTTCAATCTTTACTCATTCGGAATAAATTTGTATAATCAAAAGATATGATAAAAATTTATTGGTATATTTCAAAACAATTTTTAAAACCGTTATTTTTTATAGCATTCGCATTCGGCTTTGTAGTAATGATTTCGGAATTTTTCAGAGAAATGAGTATGTATATGGAACTGAAAACTCCGTTTCTTACAGTAGCGGAATATTTATTTTTAAGCCTGCCTTGGTGGATGACCGATGTCTTTGCGGTATCTGTTCTTCTGGCACTTTTATTTTCTTTGGGCGAGCTTGCCAAAAGAAATGAAATTACGGCACTGAAAGCGTCCGGCGTAAATATGTGGAAAATAATTTCTTTATTTATGATACTGGGTTTTTGTATAGGCGTTTTTGATTTTTCAATGAGGGAATTTGTTATCCCTTCCACTGTGGTAAAAGCCGAATATGTAAAAAAAGTAAAAATAAAAAAGAAATCTGTTGACGAAATTCCCAACGAACACAGAAATCTTATCGTATCAATACCGGGAAATGCCAGAATGTCCGTCGGTTATCTTAATATTAAAGATGCTTATATGAAAGATATTATTATTGATAAGTACGATGAAAATTTTCATATAAAAGAAAATATCGTTGTCGGCGAGGGCTGCTATAAAAACGGTGCATGGGTATTAAAAAACGGCGTTTCAAGAAAATTTACAAAAGATAAAAACTGGAACGAAGAAATTTTTAATAACAGAATTTTCGGTTTTACCGTTAAACCTCAGGATTTTGTAGTAAAAGATACCAGATACGAACAAATGAACTTAAAAACTTTTAAAGAATATATAGAAAAAAAACAAATGCTTGGCGAAAATACTTTAAAAGAACAGATAAAATATCATTCGCGTTTTGCAAATGTTTTTGCACATATTATCGTTATGATGATAGGCATACCTTTTGCTCTTGGGCTTGGAAATAAATTCGGCAAAATTATCAGCTTTACTTTCGCCTTAATATTTTCGTTTATTTACTGGGCGATACAGGCTGTATGTTTGTCTCTGGGCGAAAATCAAATAATAAATGTTTGGTTTGCGGCGTGGCTGCCTAATATTTTATTCGGCATTATCGGAGTGTATCTTATGTCAAAAATAAAAAAATAAAATTTTTTGAATTAATACCGTGGTTATTCTTTTATTTTCTTTTCTAAAAATTTAATCTTTTCATTTACAAAATCAATCTGTCTGTCTTTAAATTCCATTTTCTTTTCCAGTTCTTTAACTTTGGAACTGAGATTTTCAATTTCTTTGCTTAAATCTTTATTCAAATTTTTATCAAAATCTTTACTCAAACCGATTTTGTTTTTTCCGTTATTTTTATTATCATTTTTATCGCAATCATACATTGAAAAATCTTCGTTTAATAAATCTTGAACGGAAACTTCCAGTGCAGCTGCAAGTTTTTCTAAAGACTTCAGCGACGGCATGGTTTTTCCGCTTATCCAACGGCTGATAACGGCTTCTTCAGTGTCAATTATCTTTGACAATTGCTTTTGAGTTATATGCTTTTGTCTTAAAAGATTTAGAATTTTAAGATGTATTTTACCGTCCATAAAAATCCTTAAATAAAAAAAATACTTGACAAAAATCAAATAATTGATTAAAATATTGATTATAAAAACAATTATTTGATAATAAAATCAATTTTTAAATTATAAAAACAACAATAAAGCCGAGCGGGCTGTTTTTGGCACACTGTCCAAAAGCATAGCACAGTTTGGTAAAAAAGATAAACTTTTGTGGAGCATTATCTTCTCGGCGATAGTATATCAAAAAACGGAGTTTTTTGGTATAGAAGATTGGATGATTTGAGGATTGGAAGAGTAGAAGAAAATAGGAAGCACCGGAACGCTGCGATGCCGCAGCTTAGCCGGTGATAAACATAAAAATATAAAAAAATAAAAGGAGAAAAAATTATGAAAAAGTCATTGAAATTTTGCAAAAGCAAAAATGGTTTCACCCTCGTTGAGCTGGTTATCGTAATCGCCATCGTCATTATTCTGTCAGTAATTTCAGTTCCGATTTACAGAGGTTATGTTGACAAATCCAAACTTGCAGAGGGTTACGCATTGCTTGGCAGTATTCTTTCAGCCCAAAAGGCTTATTATTCTCAATACGGCAATTTCTTAAAATTTGCAAACAGCAGTTCTGGAAACGGATATTGGACAGCGAATGAAGAAGTGTTAGGTATAGATGTAAGAGGTAACAAATACTTTACTAAATTTCTTGTCAACGGCGATGCTGGCAACAGCAGAGAAAAATATTATTT
>CAJOOL010000194.1 GCA_905236115.1 uncultured Endomicrobiia bacterium | reverse complement strand
TACATTATACATTAAAATAAAGTTTGCCGGAGGTAAACGTGATAGGAATAGATATCGGCAGTAGATTTATTAAAGTTTGTAAAGTTGTTGATGACCAAATCGGCGAAAGGGAAAGTTCGCTGATGGAAAACTATACCGAAAGAGTATTTCATGTGTATTCCGTTATCAAAAACATCGGCGGTATGGATGCCGGCGAAAAAACACAGACGTTGGTTTCTTTGCTGCGTAAACTCGGTATAGAAAAGGAGGAATGTTTTTTGGCTGTAGGCGGTAAAGACCTGATAGACAGGAATATTTTTCTCCCGGCCGACGGTATCGCTTCCGACGAGGTGAAAAATAATGCCATTTCGGACTTTCAAAGTTCCGTTGAAGAAGAGGCCGAGAGCGTTTATTTCGCCAATACCGTATTTACCAACGCCGCAGGAAAGCCGTCCAACGTGATATGTTCCGCAGTGCCGAAAGAATTTGTTGATGATAAGCTGGATGTGGTGGCATCCGTAAAAGGTCTGTCGGTTAAAGGGATTAATATGGAAGCTTTCGCTTTGACAAACGCTTTTGAAAAGTTCGGCCCCGGTTACAGAAACAACGAAAATGTCGTGCTGATAAACATCGGTGCCAATGTCAGCAACATAGTAATCTTGAAGAATAAAGAACTGATATTCTTTAAGGATATTGATTTCGGCGGACAGAATATAACCAAAGATATTATGGAAAATTACACGGTAGCGGAACTGCTGGCCGAAGAGCTGAAAATAAAGAATTCCTTAAAACAGAAAATCGGCTTTAATATGACAAGCATTTTGAAAAGAACCACTGCCAACCTTATAGAAAATATCTTTTCTTCCATAGAATACTGCATTAACAAACAGTTTATTATCTCCGCAGACAGAATAGTTCTTACCGGCGGCGGTGCATTAACCGAAGGCCTTGAAACTTTCATAGAAAAAACTCTCGGTATTCCTACGGATAAATGGAACCCGCTGGAATGTAATAAGTTTGCAGGATATACTGATAAAGATTACGGCTATTTTATACCTATATCTTTAGGTTTAGCCCTTGAAAAGGAGCAAAAATAATGTATAGTATAAATTACATAGAAAGTTTAATCAGTAAAGAAAAGTATAATTTGTTGATTTTAAGAATTATTAAAATTGCAAATTTCTTTGTTCACGCAGCAATTATCGCTCTATTGGTTCTGTCATTTATGACTTACGAAAAAGTTATTGAATTTAACGACAGAATCAACACCATCAAGGGAACCGTTCTTCAGAAAAGAGCCAAAGATAAAGTTCCTCAGATAGAAAAAGAATGGGATTTTTACTATTACAGACTTAAAGCCATAAAAGAAATGCAGGATAAAAGTTCAAAATACGCTTATATGATAAAAGATTTAGGCACATATATGCCCGAGGGCGACAAGATATTGAGCGTTTCTTTTAATTCCGATAAAACCGGTATCAGCATGGAGCTTGTTCCCGACGAGAAAATTCTCAAAAAGCTCAGCAGTTTTTATGATTATTCCGAAATATTGAACGAGGCTTTTGAAGAAAGCAAATATATGAAAAAAGAATTTACCGTAAAGAACTTGAAAGAAGATAAAGTTCAGGGAAAGAACGTAAGCATATTGAATTTAAAAATATAATTAAAAAGGAAGTAATAAAATGAAATCAATCAATAAAATTATTATTTTCAGTTTGAACCTGCTGATTTCTTTAGGTATTTTGTGTGCGGTATACTTTTTGGTTTATGACGGAATAAATAAAAGCCACAAAAAACAAAATACGGTTTATGACGACTACAGCGTGATAGATGATAAACTCTCGGATTTTTCAAAAGTTAAAGGCGATATGAACGAAAAGAAAGAAGCCATTCTTGATATGATATACAATTATCAGGAATTTATGTATTCCAACAGTCAGAATGTCAATACCTACAAAATGAAAGTTATCAGAATTTTAAATAAGCTCGGTATTTCCGTAAAGAATGATAAAGACAAAAATGCTTCTTCCGGAAATGCAATAATAAGGCATAAGTCCGGCAGTTCTTCAATGACTATCAATATGGTAACTTCTTATGAAAATTTATGCAAATTTCTTTTTGAGTTGGAAAAGTTCTCCACGGTTTCTTCCGTAGATGCGGATTTTAAAGGCGAGATAGAAATAAAATGTTCGCCTATAGCATTTTCAAGCGAAGTAGACGATTATTTCAACGACAAAAAACCTGCAAGAAAGGGTAAGAAAGATTCTTTGGATTCCGTAAAATATTTTGAAGATATTTTTGATAAAACGCAGAAGCTCAAAGAAAGTATCGGCGTTATACCCGTGTGGAAAGATTTCAAACCGGTTCCGAAAACTCCTTTCTATAAATATGTTCCACCCAAAAAAGTGGTGGTTTCCAAAGTTACCGTAGATTACACCAAACCCGACATTAACATAGACGGTATAATGTATGAAAAGGACGACCCGATAGTTATTATCGGCGGTAAGTTCTATCACGTCGGCGACAGAGTGCAGAATGCAAGAATAACCAAGATAGACCATAATACTTTGTATATCAATCATTACGGAAGAATTTATTCTTATAAAATGAAATACTAAAAAATAAAAAAAGGGGAAAAAATGAAAAAAATTTTGGCATTAAGTTTGTTGGTTGCACTGTTTTTTAACACGGCTGTTGTTGATGCCGCAACAAATTCAAAACTAAAAAAAATGACTGACGACGGGGAACCGTTGATTTCCGTTGATTTTCAGAACACCAGTCTTTATACGGTTTTGAATGTTTTGAGTATGAAGACCGGTATGAAACTGGTAAGCGACACATCGTTGTATAAGAAAGAAATTATGTTGTCTCTGAAAGATGTTACGCCTAAGGAAGCTTTGGGCGTGCTGATGGATACTTACGATTTGTATTATGTTCAGCAGGGTGACTCCGACATTTACGTTATTAAAAGTAAAGCCGACCCCAGCCACATAACCGTATCAAAAGTTCTTTACTGCAACTATGCTACCGCATCGGAAGTTTCAGCCGTTCTTTCCACCAGATTGTCCAAAGGCGGTAAAATTGCCGTAGATAACAGAACCAATTCTTTGATTATTACCGATCTTGCTGATAATATTTATAGAGCAGAAGAGTTGTTAAAATCCTTGGATGTTCCTACTTTACAGGTTCTTTTGGAGTCAAAAATCATAGAAATCAATTTGGATAACAACCGCTATATCGGTACGAAATGGAGCAATATTTCCAAAGATAAAATGTTAAGTGGAACCAGCAAATTGAATTTTTCAAACCAGGATTATGACTTGTCCAACAGATTCCTTTCTGCCGGTATTTCTATTTTGGAAAATGGCTGGTCATTAACCGGAGATTTTGCTGCAGGTATAGAAAACAGAGATGCAAAAGTTCTTTCCAATCCGAAAATTCTTGTTTTAAACAACCAGGAAGCGTCAATTGATATCGTTAAAGAAATTCCTTATATGGAAAGCCAAACTACATCTGCCGGAGGAGAAGCTACCACAGCTACAACGTCGTTTAAGGAAGCAGGTATCAAGCTGAGAGTAAAACCTCAGGTTAACAGAGACGGTTCCATAATATTGAATGTTTCGCCGGAACAGAGCTACCAAACAGGAAACGGCTACAATAATACGCCTATTATCAACACCAGCAAAACCACCACTACTTTAATGTTAAGAAGCGGCGAGACGGCATCAATCGGCGGACTTATCAGAGAAGACGAAACCAAAACCACATACAAAGTTCCTTTGCTGGGAGATGTGCCCATACTCGGTTACTTATTTAAAAACGAAGCTAAGACCAAGACAAGAACGGAACTTACTATATTTATAACTGCAAAAATTGTAAACCAATAAAATGAATATTTTGTAAAATAAATATTTTAGGGAAAAAACTATGGAAAATTTAAAAAATATGTCCGGTCAGGCAAATCAGCAGCAGGAACAGGTAGAGATACCTATACAGGAAAACAAAAAGATTCCCAGTATTTTGGTGATAGAAGACGACGAAGTTGAAAGGTATACTCTTAAGACGGCTTTGGAAGCCGAAGGCTTTTTTGTTGAAGCCGTAGAGAAAGGTTTTGAGGCGGAAGGCGTAGTAAAAACCGTTTTCTTTG
>CAJOOL010000193.1 GCA_905236115.1 uncultured Endomicrobiia bacterium | reverse complement strand
TTAACTGAAGAAGAAATTAATTCGGCAATAAAATTATGCAAAGAAAAATATATTACAGATAAATGGAATAAACTTTTTTAATTTATGAATAATGAAATCTTATATTTAATTACTTTTGTTACAGCATATTTATTATCACTTATTTTAACACCTTGCTTTAGATATATTGCAATGAAATTAAATATTTATGATAGGCCCATAACAGCAGTAAAAACTCATAAAGTAAGCACTCCTTATTTAGGTGGTCTTGCAATATGGAGCGGTTGGGTTATAAGTTTAATACTTATAAGATTTATAACAAATTTTCCTACAGGAACATTAAATAATTTAAGATCTGTAATAATAGGTTCACTAATGATACTAATTTTAGGGTTATGTGATGACATAAAAAAAGGTGGACTCGGTTTTAAATTTAAATTCTTAATACAAATTATAGCTTGTCTTATCGTAGTTGTAATCTTTGATATAAGAATAAATTTTATTGAAAATTATATACTGTCCGTATTAATAAGCATATTTTGGATAATAGGTTTATCTAATGCATTTAATCTTATTGATATTATGGATGGTCTGTCTTGCGGAACAGCAGCAATAGCGGCATTATTCTTTTTTATAATAGCTTTACCTAGCGAAATGATTTATGTTAATTTCTGTGCTATTGCACTTTTTGCAGCATGTTTAGGATTTATTCCTTTTAACTTATCAAATAGTAAAAAGATTTTTATGGGCGATACCGGAAGTTTATCAATAGGTTTTATACTTTCAACCGTAGCTATGGGAACATCTTATACCGAGATAAACACCGCCGGAATTTTTGCACCGCTTCTTATTTTGGCCGTGCCTGTTTATGAAACGGCATTTGTAAGCATTATAAGAATGTTAAAAGGAAAAAATCCTTTCTTGGGAAGCAAAGATCATTTTCCTTTAAGGCTTGAAAAAATGGGTTTTTCAAGAAAACAAATTTTGATATTCATATATTTTTTATGTTTGGTTTTGGGAACATCCGCATATATTGTCGTAAAAGGAAACGTATTTGGTTCTTACATAATATTTTCTTTGGTAATTGTATTTTTTATTTTATTTTCAATAAAACTTGCAAGAGTAGAAATCACGGAGTGAACGATAGTTGAATAGTTGAACAGTTTAAAAGTTGAAGAGTTTTTTGTAAATAAATGGGGCTTGCGGCAATGCAGTATAATCCGCAATAAAATAAAAAAATGAATATAGTTATAGGAGCAGGAATAACAGGTTTGTCTTTCGGTTACTTTTCCAAAAAGCCGTTTATTGTTTTTGAGAAAGAACCTGCCGCGGGAGGGCTTTGCCGTTCGGTAAAAAGCTGCGGTTTTACGTTTGATTATTCCGGGCATTTTCTTCATATTAAAAATAAAAAAATAAAGTCTCTTATAGAAAAACTTACGGGAAAAAAACTTCTTGAAATAAATAGAAATTCCGCAATACTTTTTAAGGATAAAATAATTCCGTTTCCTTTTCAGGCAAATCTGTATTATCTTAACGATAAAGAAAAGAAAGAATGTATTAAAGGAATAAAAGAAAGAACCGATGTTGAAATATATGAAGATATGCCTTTTATTGACTGGGCAAATGCCGTTTTCGGTAAAGGCATAACAAAATTTTTTATGCAGCCTTATAACGAAAAATTATGGAATTACGATTTAAAAAAACTTACAGCCGCATGGACGGCACCGTTTGTTCCCAAACCGGCTGTTGAAGAAATAGAAAAATCCGCCAATGAAAAAAACGATAAAAATTACGGATATAACAGCATATTTTATTATCCGCAAAACGGCGGATGTCAAAGCATTATTAACGCCTTTTATAAAAAAATAAAAAATAACGTATGCTTAAATACGGAAATAACAAAAATAGATTTAAAAAATAAAAAAGTTCTTGCCGGCGGTAAATATTATTTTTATGACAATATCATTTCTACGCAGCCTTTAAGAGAACTTCTTTTACGGACGGAAAATCTGCCGAAAGAAATTTCTTCTCTTATAAAATATCTTAACTATACTTCCACAAGATGTATAAATATCGGTATAAAATGTAAAAAACAAATTCCCGAAAAATTAAAAAATATTCATTGGCTTTATTTTCCGGAAAAAGAATATCCGTTTTACAGAGCAGGCGTATATTCCAATATCTCGGCCAAAGCAGCACCGAAGAATTACTATAGCTTGTATGTTGAAACTACGGATTTTAATAAAAATGTTCGTGATATAATTTCTGCTCTTAAACAGGCAGAACTGATAAATAAAGACGATGAAATAATAACCGTAAATGTTATTGATATGGAATATTCTTATGTGATATTTGATAAGGAAAGGAAGCGGATTTTAGAAAAGATAAATAAATTTTTAAATTCCAATAATATTTATTCCATAGGCAGATACGGCGGGTGGGAGTATTCCTTTATTGAAAAAAACATTCTTGATGCCGAAAATCTTGCAGAAAAAATTTAGCGATGCTGTTTTATTTTTTCAGCTCAGCTTCATAAGCATTTTTTCAAAAATATTTATTTTATCTTTTAAATAATTTATCTCAATATCGTATCTTTTTAATTTCTCTTCCATAAAGCTCATTTTGGTTTTCATTTCTTTAACATCATTGTTGTCAATATCTTTTTTTTCACTTGTTTCAATAAAATAATTTAACGGAACTTCCAACACTTCCGCTATCTTTCTTATGGATTTTATTGACGGGTTGCGTGCGGCATTCATCCACTGGCTTATCATTACCTGATCTACGCCGAGCTTTTCGGCAAACTCCTGCTGAGTAAAGCCTCTTTCATATAAAATTTTTTTAAATTGCTTTATAAAAAAATTTTGTTCTTTTTTCATAAATCCTCGTAAACGGCACACAAACCAAATACTTGACTTTATGAAAAAAATCCTGTATAATTTAAACAAATATTAAATATATATTAAATTAATATTTAATTTTTGTTTAATACAAAGATATTTTTAACCGTAAAGCCGAGCGGGCTGTTTTTGGCTCACCGCCAAAAGCATAGCACAGTTTGGAAAAAAGATAAAAACTTTCCCTGTTGTTTATCTCTCGGCGATTATACAAAAATGCGGAGCATTTTTGTATAGCTGAGAAGCTGAGAAGTTTGAACTGCAAACGACAAAAGAGGAACCCGAGGGGTTAGCCTCGGATAATATAAAACAAAAAAATAAAAGGAGAAAAAACTATGAAGAAAATCAAGCAAAAGTCAAATCGCAGTGGCTTCACTTTGGTGGAGTTGGTTATCACAATTGCAATCGTAATTATTTTGTCAGTAATCAGTGTGCCGATTTATCGTGCTTATATTGATAAATCCAAAATGGCAGAAGGTTATGCTTTATTAGGAGCAGTTCTTTCTGCACAAAAAGCATATTACAGTGAGTATGGAAACTTTCTAAGGTATGAACATTCTGTTGGGTGGACTAGTTTTGATCCGTCATTTGGAATAGATGCCAGAGGAAATAGATACTTCACTTGGTTTTATACAGGTTCAGGAACTGGTGGAGTTACTGCAGATCCGAAAATTTATTTTGGTGCAGCTACTGAAAAACCTAATGATGTTGGTAAAGAGGGAGTAAGATATCTAATTTTAAGATTTAATATAACTCGTTCTCCGGAATGGGTAGAAGGTAATTAAAAATAAATTATTTATAAAAAAGGATTGCAACATAGCAACAATCTTAACAAAGAAAGCAGAGTTAAGAACAAAAAATCTTTTCTCTGCTTTCGCCGTTCAACTTTTGTTAAATTATACATTGTAAATTATAAATTGTAAATTGCCGTTTTTTCGCTTGACTTTAAATTATTTCGCTGTTTTTCCGTCGTTTCCGTTGCCAATCATCATATTCTTGTTGCAGTTTCTAATCTTATACCAAAAACTTCTCAGCTTCTCAGCTAAGAAAAACGAAGTTTTTCGTTTTC
>CAJOOL010000192.1 GCA_905236115.1 uncultured Endomicrobiia bacterium | reverse complement strand
CTTTAACATCACTTCGGGAGTGTCTCTTTATGAATCTAACAAAGCAGGTTGGTAATCCTTAATTTTTTGTTTGTTTTTATTTTTAAATTTTACTTCAAAAAAAACAAACAGGATTAATTCATAGCGTTAATCCTAAAACCGAAAGCAGAGTGAGAAAATTTTTTCATTCTGCTTTCAACCTATATTCATCCATATATCTATACTTTCAATCTTCACCGTTTTATTTATTATTTTTATTTTCTTTTTCCAATAGCTCCAGTTTCTCTAAATATTTATCAAAATCACTCATATATAATTTATCTTGAATAATTCTGTATTTTTCAAATTCGGTTTCAGCATGCAATTTTGCCATTTCTGCGGAAACTTTTCCTGCATCTTTCAAAACATCTCTATCCATTAAAGATAAAAATCCGTTCAACCTAACTTCCCAATCTTTCATTGTCATCGGTATTTTTCTTGTAGCTTGCAATTCTGCAAAATCCAAATAAGCGGAAACTACTCTTTCCAGCTGAGAAATTTCGTCTTTTGACAAATAATTTTTCGCTATGGAAACATCATATTTCTGTATTTTACCGTTAAGGTATGCATCCCATGTAGTTAAACCCATATATTCTTTTTTAGCATCTGCTCTTTTAAAAATAACTTCGGCAGCTATATTGCCGTGAACATAATAATGAATCTTATTCTGTACCGTAGCAAAAAATCTTTTTGTTGCTGAAGAATCAACATCATAATCAATGGAAGTTGCATATATATCCGTAATTTTCTGATAAAATTTTCGTTCGGATAAACGAATTTCTCTTATTTTTTGTAACTGCTTTTCAAAGTAATTTTTAGTCAATATGCTTCCATCATTTTTTAGCCGGTCTTCACCCATTACTCAGCCTTGAATGGTATAATCTTTTACAATTCTGTTTGCCCATTTTCTAAATTGAACGGCATTTTCGTTATTTACTTTAAATCCGACTGAAATTATCATCTGCAAGTTGTAGTGCTTTACATCTCTTTTAACTTCTCTGTTGCCCTCAATTTGAACTATCCGGAAAATCCGGATAGTTGACTTTTAATCCAATTCATTATCGCTAAAAATTTTTTGTATATGTTCATTTATAGTTCTTACATCAACATTATAAATCGTTGACATCATTTTCTGTGTAAGCCAAATATTTTCGTCTTCATACCGCATTTCAATACTGTCTTTGCTGTCGCCGACAGCAGAAATATATGTTAAATATTCGGCAGCAGAACTTCTGATAACAGGTTTGTTTTTATCCATAATATTTTCCCATAATAATTTTTATTTTGCAATTAATATCAAATTTAAATTATTCCTGCAGCTATAAATAACAAGCATCATTTTAAAAAATTTTTTATGATGAAAATTTCCTAAAAATAATTTCTACTTTTATGTAAAATGTATAATTGACTTTACATTTTGCATAACTTTTAAAAATATCCTGCCTGTGTTTGACAAAAATAAAAATATTTGGTAGCATAATTTTGTTTATTTTCTTGCAGGAGCTTGATATTATGCCTATGATAAGAAACTTGGAAATATCAAATTTTAGAGCATTTAAAGAATTGAAAATATCTGATTTGTCTAACATAAATATATTTGTAGGCAGTAATAACTCAGGGAAAACCACAATACTTGAGGCTTTGTTTTTTATAATGGGAATGTCTAATCCCGATATAATAAGTAAAGTTTCCGCATCAAGGGATGGACAATTTTTTACTAATTTTGAACAAATTCAATATTTATTTCATAAACTGGATTATAAAAATATTCCTTTCTTTTCTGCTGAATTTGATAATGAAGAGAAAAGAGAGTTAAAACTGATACCAATATTTAAAATATTAAATTCACAAAGTTTTAGTATTAGCAATAATATGTCTTCCAATATTCAAACAAATATTGATTCAGCTATACAACAACTTGATTTTGAATTTACTTTGAATGAAAAAGGAAAAATAAAAAAAGTTTTTAATAATTCAATAAAAACGGAAAACAATAATCAGTTTACAATTAAAACTCAAAATGACTATATTGAAAAATATAAGACTTTATTAATGAAAGGTGCGGTAAATAATGATATTTTGACAACGAGAAGATATTCGGAAATTTTAAAAAGAAATAAATCCGAAGAAAAAAGTAAAATATTGGAATTAATAAAAACAGTTGAGCCCGATATTATTAATATTCAGCCGTTGGAAAATAGTTTATATTTTGAAATAAAAGGAATTGAACCTTTATTACCTATAAATATAATGGGTGATGGAATTAGATATTTATTAAGTATATATACTGCTGTTTTGGAAAATAAAAATTCATTTATTTTGATAGATGAAATAGAAAACGGTTTGCATTTTTCCGTATATCCGACTTTATGGAAAGGTCTTTTTAATTTTGCTAAAAATAACGATGTCCAAATTTTTATAACAACGCACAGTGAAGAAATGTTAAAATCAATGCAAAAAATATCTTTTGACGGTTACGATAAAAAAGAGAACTTAAAATTATTTAAAGTTGCAAATACCGAGAAAAACGGACATAAAATATACGGATATGAATACAAAGATTTTGAGTATGCCATAGAAAATGATATTGAGTTAAGAAAATGAAAAAAATAAAAATTCTTGTTGAAGGTATAGCAGATTTAAAATTTTTTAGAGACTATTTTAAACATTTGTATCCTAATATTATTTTAAAAACAGACATAGATGAAAAAGATAATAAATTTATTGAATTTATTTATAACGGTTATGAAGTAGTATTAAAAAGAATAGGCGGTTGTGATAATATTTCTATCGTAAAAAATGAACTTGAAAATTCTTTGAATAACGGATATGAGAATATTATTGTTTTTGATGCGGATACAAATTTTGCAACTAAAAAAGAGCAAATAGAAAAAAAATTTAAAAATTTATATAAAGATTTATTTTTGATTCCCAATAACTGTAATACCGGTTGTTTAGAAGATTTGTTAGAGAACATTATGACAGATAAAAGACCTGCAGAATGCTGGTCTGAGTATGAAAAAAATATTATATTAAAAAAATTAAATATTTTATCTAAAAAAACTAAAATATATGTTTGGTTGGAAAATATATTGGGAAGCAGTGTAAAAAGTAAAAAATTGTGTAAAGAAGTTAATAGAGATTATACAAATAAAAATATTTGGAATTTAAATTCGGAATTTTTGGAACCGTTAAAAATTTTTATTGATAAAAATATTCAATAAGGCTGGATAAAGGACGAAGACCAGCTAAAAAACGATGATAGTTAAGTGGTTTAAACAGGAAACGAACAGAAGAAAATTTTTTTAAAAAATTCCTCTGCTCGTTTTTTT
>CAJOOL010000191.1 GCA_905236115.1 uncultured Endomicrobiia bacterium | reverse complement strand
AGAGAAAGACCTTTTTTTGATAATTTAACGCCTCTTTATCCTAACGAAAAACTGGTTTTAGAAACGAAAACCAATGAACTTTCAACCAGAATTATAGATATGTTTATACCGATAGGTAAAGGTCAAAGAGTTCTTTTAAATGCACCCCCGAGAACGGGTAAGACGGTTTTGTTGCAAAAAATTGCAAACGCCATTACAACCAATAATCCGGAAGTTGTTCTTATGGTTCTTCTTATAGATGAAAGACCGGAAGAAGTTACCGATATGCAAAGGTCTGTTAAGGGGGAAGTCGTTTCTTCCACTTTTGACGAGCCTGCCGACAGACATATTCAGGTGGCGGAAATGGTTCTTGAAAAAGCCAAAAGGCTTGTGGAGCACGGAAAAGATGTAGTTATTCTTCTTGATTCCATTACCAGACTTGCCAGAGCTTACAATTCCGTTATGCCGTCCAGCGGAAGAGTTTTGTCGGGCGGTCTTGACTCCAATGCTCTTCAAAGGCCGAAAAGATTTTTCGGTGCCGCAAGAAACATTGAAGAGGGCGGAAGTTTAACCATAATTGCAACCGCTTTAATTGATACCGGCAGCAGAATGGATGATGTGATTTTTGAAGAGTTTAAAGGAACCGGTAACTGCGAAGTTTATCTGGACAGAAAACTTTCCGACAGAAGAATTTATCCTGCCATAGATTTATTAAGGTCGGGAACCAGAAAAGAAGAAATGTTAATCAGCGAAGACGAGAAAAATAAAATGTGGATAATGAGAAGTTTATTCAGCAATATGACGCCGGTAGAAGTAATGGAAGAGCTTACCAAGAGAATGAAAGCATCCAAGACGAATAAAGATTTCTTTAAACAAATGGAACTGATAGGCAAGGAATAGAACAACAATTTATAATTTTTTAAACAAAATATGCTATAATATGGTGTTATGATAAATTATCAATAATTTTTATGGAGGAGAACCTTAAAATGAACAGAGTAGTATTAATCAGACACGGCGAAAGTGTTTGGAACAAAGAAAACAGATTTACCGGCTGGACGGATGTTGACCTGTCGGAAAAAGGCGTTCAGGAAGCCGTTAAAGCAGGACAGCTTTTGAAAAAAGACGGTTTTGTTTTTGATTATGCTTATACATCGGTTTTAAAAAGAGCAATAAAAACTTTAAATAATGTTTTGGAACAGATGGATTTGTTGTGGATTCCCGTAGAAAAATCGTGGAGACTTAACGAAAGACATTACGGTTCTCTTCAAGGTTTGGATAAATCCGTAACCGCATCAAGATTCGGCGAAGAACAGGTGAAAATTTGGAGAAGAAGTTACGATATTCCTCCCAAACCGCTTACAAGCGACGATGCCAGATATGCAGGAAATGATCCGAAATATAAAGATTTGGATAAAAAAGATATTCCTTTTACGGAATGTTTGAAAGATACCGTTGCCAGAGTTGTTCCTTTCTGGGAAAAAGAAATTGCTCCCAAGATTAAAGAGGGTAAAAGGGTTATAATTGCGGCCCACGGCAACAGTCTTAGAGCTTTAATAAAGTATCTTGACGGTATCAGTGACGAAAATATCGTTAATTTGAATATTCCTACCGCAATGCCTTTAGTTTATGAACTTGATAATAACTTAATTCCTCACAAGCACTATTATGTCGGCGATCCTGAAGCTGTTAAGAAAGCTATGGATGCCGTCGCCGCTCAAGGGAAAGCGAAATAGCTTCATCTTTTGAATTTATACTGCGTTGCAGCCTGCCTCATTTGTGTTTAAACAAACTTCGGCAGGCTGCCGCCTTGTCTAAATTCAAAATATTTTGCTATTTGTCGTTTTCAACTCTTCAACTTTTCAACAGTCGTTTCTAATCTTCCAATCTTCAAATTCTTTCTTCAGGCTGGTCAAATCTTTTCTCAAAGAGATGTTTTCCTTTTCCGTCTTTTCTATTCTTTTATTCAGTAAATCTATTTTGGTTTTTATATCCTCTTCTTTTTCGGAAGGACTTTCTTTTATTGAAAAATTTTTATCAAGGAAAAATGATACAGGGAGTTTTAATATTTTTGAAATGTTTTTTAAATTTTTTGCGGAAGGTTTTCTTTCTCCGTTAATCCATCTGCTTATCAATGATCTGTCAACATTTAACAGTTTGGCAAAATCTTCCTGAGATAATCCCTCATTTAACATTGCATCTTTTAATTTTTTGCCTATCACAAATTCTCCGCTACAAAAAAACATTGACAAAATAAAATTTTTTGACTATAATATCTTTGTCACTAAAAGTCACTTTTTGTCAAAATAAAGTTTTTTGTAAATAAAAAGAAAACTGCCGAGCGGGCTGTTTTCGGTATACTTCCGAAAGCATAGCACAGCTTGGTAAAAAAGATAATATACTTTAACGCAGTCTATTTATCTTCTCGGCGATTATACCAAAAAACGGAGTTTTTTGGTATGGCTGATAAGTTCTTTAAATAAGTCTGTCATCCCCGAATGCCGTTGTCGGGGATCTCGCAGTTGAAAACGACAGAAAGAGGAACCCGAGGGATTAGCCTCGGATAATATAAAAATAAAAAACAAAAAGGAGAAAAATTATGAAAAAATCATTAAAATTTCGTAAAAGTAAAACAGGCTTCACCCTCGTTGAGCTGGTTATCGTAATCGCCATCGTGATTATTTTGTCAGTAATCAGCGTGCCGATTTACAGAGGTTATGTGGACAAAGCAAAATGGGCAGAAGGATATGCTCTTTTCGGAACAATACTTTCTGCTCAGAAAGCTTATTTCAGCGAATATGGAAATTTTTGGGCATTACCAGGATGGTATACATGTTATAATGAATCATTGGGTGTTGATGCAAGGGGAAATAAATATTTTACTTATTTTGGAGGCTGGAGTCACAACATAAAAAGAAATGTTTGTATTTCACTTCAGAAACCATTAGAACTACTTGAAGGAAAAAAATTTGTTGTAATGGAACATAATAATAATAAACCTATATCTATTTATGAGGTTAACTCTTAAGCAAAAAATTATCATAATCTGTTTATTTTCTTAAAGAAGCTAAATAAAAACGGTCAATACATAGCGTTGACCTAAATAAGAAGGCGGACGGGAACATGTTTCCTGTTCGCCTTTGAAAATGTAAAGTATAATTTTAGAAAATCAAAAGTTGAACTTTATAAAATATAAAATCAAATTTTAGATTTGCCAAAAATATCAAACAATCAAGTAATAACTTTTTAATCTCAAGCATTCAACCGTCGTTGTCGTTTAACTTCTCAGCCTATCAGCTCCTCAGCTTCTCAGCTGTCTTTCCTGCAGTTCAATTTTAAATTGTAAATTGCCGTTTTGCTTGACTAATTGGAGTTAAATTTATAGAATATTGGCTGATTGATGTTTAAACCGCATCAACAAAAAATAAAGAAGCCGTTAAACGGCGAGGAGAAAAAGGAATGAAAAAAAGTTTGTTGGCAATGTTGTTGGCAGTAGCATTGGCAGTACCTGCAATGGCAGAAGGAATGTGGATTGGTGGATCAGTATCTTATGATAACACCAATGTAAAAGACACCTCTTCAAATACCGCTTGGGAAATTGCTCCTGAATTCGGTATGAATGTAAACGAAAAATGGGATCTTGGCGTAGCAGTATCTTATGCATCAGAACAGGCTGCTGCAGGAGTTGAAGGTTTTGACTTTAAGACTTTAAGCGATGATAATGTTACTAAAGCTGATGTAAAAAAGATGGGAGTTGCACCGTTTGCAAGATATAAATTAATGTCAATCGGCAAATTCAATGTTTTTGCAAAAGGTTCTGTTTTCTACAATAACTATAAAGTTAAAGCAGACAAAGATGTTGATATTAATTCTTACGGCTTAGAAATTGTTCCTGTTGTAGAATATTCAATCTGCGATACATTGTCGGTAAGTGCAGCAATCAATGTTGCATCTATTGGATATAATCATTCTAAGGTAGACGTAAACGGAAATCCTGAAAAAGATACTTTCGGTTTAAACGTAAACGATGGCGTAATTGCTAACATTGGTGTAGCATATCACTTCTAATATTTATATTGGAATAAAAAAACTCCCTGCATTTTGCGGGGAGTTTTTTACTTGACTATATTTTTGTATTTTTGTATAATAATGAAATACTAAGAATTAAGATAGTGTCTCCGTAGCTCAATTGGATAGAGCAACTGCCTTCTAAGCAGTAGGTTACGTGTTCAACTCACGTCGGAGACGCTTAAAAATT
>CAJOOL010000190.1 GCA_905236115.1 uncultured Endomicrobiia bacterium | reverse complement strand
ACCAAAGAAGAAAAAGAATTTAAATCCATGCGTACGCAAATTCGAGAAAAATTAATAAAATTTGCGATCCGCATTCCTGTTTTTATGTATTTAACCGATTATCGAGAGCAAACTTTAAGAGATGTTATTACTCAATTAGAACCGATGTTATTTAAAAAAGTAACGGGATTGGATATTAATGATTTTGAATTACTGGTGAATTTAGGATTGTTTAACGGACGTCTTATGAATGAAGCGGTTTATAAATTTAAACGTTATGAAGATGCACGCTTGGAATATACCGGAATTAACAAACATGAAGGTGAAAAAACAGGCTTGTGGGACACAACGATATTGCAAAAAGATCAAATTATAATGTCTGAATGAAAAAGTAATTTAATTTTAAAGGTATACAAAAACTTTTTGCGAAACGAACACTCTGTTTGAAATACAAAATGCTTAAAAAAGTAAATTTTTATTCTGAAGTCGGCATTAAAGCTGGCGGACATTTATATACTTCTGATTCATCTCCGTCTGTAAGAGTTATTGAACCTCCTTTTTCTATTTTCAGTTTATAAAAACAACTGTTTGCATCAGATGTCAGAAACAGCGGCTTTTCAGTTTCTATTGAGTTTTTTTCTGAATCTGCAAAAGAAAATTTATGTTTTTTTGTCGGGACAGTTGAGGAAAAATATAAATTACTTACAATTTTTTTCGGAATTCCGTCAGGTCCTTTCGGATTACTTGAAACAATACATAATTTCGGATTTAAAACATAATGACACATCAACTCTCCGTGATTATTACTTCCGTGGTGAGGAAGTATCAGAACATCGCAGTTTTGTAATTTTTCCTTGCGTTCTTGTCCTCCGGGATCACTTAAAAGCTCCGCAAATGATTCTGCCGTACAGTCTCCTGTAAACAGAACTTTTCTACTTGAGTCTTTTAATAACAGGATCAGACTTTGATTGTTAGTATTATCTTTGGTGACAGGATTTAACGGTAATAAACATTCAATATCTATATCACGCATTAAATTTTTAGCATCATTTATGACATCTTCTGATTTTTTACCATTTTCTTCTGTTTTTTCAAAATTAAAAACTTTTCCTCCTGCTACCGTTTCTATGAATTTAACATCATCTTTTGTAAAAACATCAGCGATTTTTTCAGAAGGACAACCGCCACCGACGACAACCATGGATCTTTTTTCTTTAGGAAAGAATTCATCTATTCCGTTATAATGATCACTATCTTGATGAGATATGAATATCACAGGTCTGATACCTCCTAATATGTCTTTTACTTTATTTTTCATTTCGTTATGAGTGTTTCGCCGGGAGCTTCTTATTTTTGTTCCGCAATCCAGAACAATGGCACTGTTCTCTTTTTTAGCTAACATAAAATTAGCCTGTCCTACAGAAAAAAAATATACATCCGTATCCGCTTTTACAGAACATACTGATAAACAGAAAAATAATGATAAAAATAATTTTTTCATATTAGTCTTCTTTTTGGGCATTTTTAATTACTTCAAGTATTTTCTCTGCAATTTCTTTGGCACCATTGCGTTGATTTTCAAGATATTCTTTAGCAACTGATACAGGATATAATTCATATCCGTCAATTAATTTAATTCCTGCCTGACCTTCCGTTTGAGAAAGCCATAACAACCATGCCAATTTAACATCGAACATTTTGAAAGAATCATCTATTTTTAAAGATTTTCCGTCGGACGTAACAAATGTTATATCTTTCTGATCATCTACCATCTTTTTTACAATAGAACCTGCTTCTGTGCTTATCGGAACAACGGAAACTGAAAGCATTGCTTTTGTAAAAACCGCTAACTTTTCACCTTTATTATTCTCTAAGGCTTTTTCAGTGTTTTGTACAATATTTTCGTCAATATCCTGAGCATCTTCTCCGTGTTCTTCAACGTAATCACAGAATTTTCTTACGTCATCAATACATTTCCAACATTTTAATTCAGGATTTTCAGCATTAATATGCTCAAAAGATAATATCACGCATAAAAATGCAGACATTGTTGTAATACTGAGTTTCATTGTTTATCCTCCTTAAAATATACAACTAATGATAGCATATTTTAAAAAATCAAAAAATCTTTTTTCAGTTATAAAAGTCAACAGTATTTAAGAATAATTTTTATTTAGAAAGAATCGTTTTATTTTGGAGTCAATTATTATGAGTAATTTATGAGCTATAGCGACGAGAGCAACATGAGAGAGTTTTTTTTCGGCTTAAAGCTTTAGAGAACTCATAAACTTTCATATTGCTTCGGGCTGCGCTTATTGAAGCCATAAAAAGTAGTGTATTCCTGACAAGCGTTTAACTTAGGTGAATGTTGTGTATGTCTCTTCTCATTTTTTCATATGTCATCGATGTCAATCCTGAAAGCTTCGTAATCTGACGATTTTCCGATTTCTCATGTTTATGCAAAAACGCGATCAAAATCGCTGCCGTTTGTTCTCTGATTTCTTTTTCGGACACTAATTCTATTTGATAGCGATCCCCTTCTTTGCGCACTTGAATCTTCGGATACATCTTCCCTCATTACTTCGACAATATTTTTGTATCTGTCTTTGATATATTTCGACAACTTCTTGCAAAATTCTTTACATAGTACGAATTTGCAACCGACAATGGTATCTTTTCAAAATGTAACTTCGACAACAATCGAACGAAAATTCAATTGGTTGTTCGGTTGAACTATGAAAACATAATATAATTTACGTATCTTATATTATTGCTTTTCAAACTTTATGTTTTGATCTTATCAACTTAACGCCTTTGAATGCATGAGACTTCAAAAATCTACATGCCAATATAAGTATTCCACATCTTTATTCTGCGACATGAACTGATATTACAGGATTTCTTCTTCTGAAGATACATACATGTGTGAGTATACGAGAGAAATTGGCAAAAATGAGTAATTATGGTATATTTATTATGT
>CAJOOL010000189.1 GCA_905236115.1 uncultured Endomicrobiia bacterium | reverse complement strand
AAAGTTTCTGGTTATAATCTTTATTTCCGGTGCTGTCGGTATGGCCTTCAACTCTTAATTTTACCGAAGGATTTTCTTCCATATATTCAGCAACGGTATTCAATCCTTCATAACTGTCTTTTGAAATTTTCGCGGAATTAACATCAAACAAACCTTTCTTTGCGATTTTTTCAAAATCAATCTTTATTTCGTCGCTGTCACCCTGCTGAGCAATAGCCTGTTTTATTGCAGCACCGTCACTCAATGCGGCTGCCATTTCCGGAGACATTTCGTCGTCCGTGTTCGGTTTTATACCTTCCAAAGTTTCTTTAACCGGTGCAGCACCGTCGCTCAATGCGGCTGCAAGTTCATCCGACATTTCGCTTTCTTCCGGTTTCGTTCCGGTAAGATCTTCTTCAACTTCTTCTTTTACCGGTTCCGGTGCAGGTTCTTCTTTTACGGGTAATATGATACCGTCACAAACACATCTGTCCGGTCTTGCATATTTTGAACCGCATCCGGAAACAGTTACGGCAATAAGCAGCATTAATAATAAACCTAAATATCTTTTCATTGACTTTTTATTCTCCTTAAATTTTTATAAATTAGAACTTAAATTCCATACCGGCATTAACGATTATTTCGTCTCTTCCCGCGAATGTTTTGTTAACTTTTGCGTGAAGCACCGTATAACCCCAAATTTTTTCTACGCCCAAACCTGCACTTGCGTAATCGGGATAATATGTATTTGCTTTCAGATTATCGTTAAGTTCAACATTTCCTTCCGAACCGGTAATAACATATTTTCCTTCTGCGGTAACTATCCAGCATTTGCCGAAATTCTTTGCCAGTTTTAAACCGGGAGCAACAGCATAGCTGTAAAAATCGTCGGATTCAACTTTCTGACCTGCAAAATTATAACTTTCCGCTATTATCATATCTCCGCTGACGAGAACATTAGGCTGAACGGTGAAACTTCTGTCCGACAGTTCAAAGTTATAACCTGCTTTTGCAGCTACGCCGATGTTCTGAGAATCAAAATCTTCTTCTCTGAAACCGCCGCCTTTTATGGTGGATCTTCTGTAACCGTAATCGGCAAGAGCACCGATAAATAATTTACCTACATACCAGTTGGCTCTTATGCCTAAATATCCGCCCTCTTCAACAACTTTCCCGTTGTTATTATCATTTTTGAATTCACCGTTCGTATAAGAACCGAAAATTCCGTAAGTAGCATCAAAACATCTGCCGTATTTTCTGTCGGTATCAACACCTATAATTCCGCCGTAATATGTAGTATTGATTTTATTGATATCGTTAAAATCCACTTTACCGTCGCCGTAAAAACCTTTTACCCACATCGTAAGACCGTCTCTGTCTTCTACATCGCCGGAACTTGTTCCCTGTTTCTTGAAGAAAGTATAATTTCCCGAATTATTGAAAACAGCCTCAGCTATTTCCTGAGAAAAAACACTTGAACCGCCCATTACCGCTCTGAAATATTTATGCTCGTCGGCAGCAAAAATATTTCCTGCAACACCTGCAACAAACAACAATGCCAAACAACTTACAGCAAACTTCTTCATACGACCTCCATATAAATTTAAAAAACGGAGAGAAAGGGATTCGAACCCTTGTTACCGTTTCCGATAAACAGTCTTTCCAGGACTGCGCCTTAAACCGCTCGGCCATCTCTCCAAGCAAACAAACCTAATAAACAATGCCGTTGATTATACAACTTTTTTATTTTTTTAGCAAGTCACTGCACCCTGTCCAGCTTATCATATATGTTGCAGTCCTTTCCCAAAAACACGGAAATTTCCGTATATTCCCTGTCTTCCGGCTTAAAAATTATTTCGCCGCAATTTAAAATATTTTTAATTTTTTCCGAATTTTCATAAGTACCGATATAATCCAAAATTATCGTAAAATCATATTTTTTCGCACTTGTTCCCCACTCAAATACATCAAAACCGTTCTCTCTAAGCTTATTTGCCGCTTTTATTGCAAGACGGTTTTTTTCCGAAGCATTTAAAACTTCTATTTTAAGGTTTTCTTTATCTTTTTCATAAAGTTTCTGAGAAAAGAAATTTAAAATTTTCGTTATGCCGTCATAATCGGGTTTTAAAATATTTTGTTTATTTATTACGGGAACATCGGCAAACTTAAAATTTTTATTTTCGTTAAGAATTTTAGAGTAAGATAAAAGAAAATCTCTTAAACGAAAATCCGTAGTGAAATAAAAATCCCTGTTGTAAAAACTTTTTAACATATTTATTATGTTGGTTCTTGTAATATTGGAATAAATATATTTCAACAGCTTCAGCAATGCCATATTACGCGTATATCTTTCTGCATCATAACTGCCTGCAATTTTTAAAATCTCTTTATTGTTTTCCAAATCTTCAACTTTTGAAAAAATTGATATGACTTTCTGCAAAAATTTATTATCAAAAAACACATAATAATCAAACGTAATGCCGTTATTGAAAATATTTTCAATTTTATTTTTTATAACTGCCGGTCTTTCGGCCGATTTTGTTTCAAAGAAAACATTTTTTAACGTTTTATTCTGTTTCTGATTTTGATAAACCGATATATTTTCATCTATAAAACATATCTTCATAAATTTTTCCGAAGAAGAATGTTTAACAGCAAAAAAATTTACATGCTTATCGGAAGCATTTGAAGAGTCGGTTAAACAGATAAGAACCTTCATATCTTTCTGCGAAAAAAAATTTTTAAAAAATTCCGCTTTCAAAGGACAAACAAATAAAAAACAAGCAGCAAATATAAAGATAAAAAACAAAAAATATTTTTTCATTACTAACCTCTTTTAGGAAAACGAAGTTCCGCCTCTTTATAGACAAAATCTGCTTCGGGCTTTGCTCATTTGAGAATTAATCCCTTTATGAAATGCATTTGCTATTTTGGAAACGGCTTTATCAAACCCGAGTTCAAGCACGGTATCCAAAATCTCCGGAATTTGTTCAAGAACGGAATCAACCTTTTCTTTTTCGCCTTGGCCGAAAAAAGAAAGAACAAAATCTATAATTTTTGCACCTGCCGGCAGAGGCCCCATTCCAAGCTTCATTCTGGGAAAATCGGAAAATTTAGTCTGATTAATAACCGAATTTATGCCGTTATGTCCGCCTGAAGAACCGCTCGTGCGGAACTTATACTGCCCCAAAGGAATGGAATAATCGTCATATAACAAAAACATTTCCGACGGCTGAATTTTATAATATTTCAAAACAGAGGAAATTACGATACCTGAATTGTTCATAAATGTCATAGGTTTGACAATAAGAACTTTTCTTTCGGATACTGTATATGAAGTAATTTCGGCAGTATCGTTCCAATTCTTCCATGAAAGATTTTTAACTTGTGCAAACCTATCAACGGCTCTAAAACCGAAGTTGTGTCTGGTGTTGGAATATTTTCCGCCCGGATTTCCGAGCCCTGCAATTAATTTAATCATATTCATTAATCTTCCGCCGCAGCCTCTTCGTATCTCTCGTTTCTTGCCGTTCTTTTCCTGTCCAACGCTCCTAAAATCTTTTTTCTCAGTCTCAACGATGTCGGAGTAATTTCCACAAGTTCATCCGGAGCAATATATTCTACCGACTGTTCCAAACTCATCACTCTGTGCGGCGTAAGCGTTAATGCTTCGTCTGCCGCTTTACTTCTCATATTGGTAAGTTTCTTAGGTTTGCATGGATTAACAACAAGGTCTCTTTCTCTGGAGTTCTGCCCGACAATCATACCTTCATACACTTCTTCGCCCGGCCCGACAAACATCTGCCCGCCATCTTCCAAATTGTGCAGTGCATAAGCCGTAGTCTTACCTGCCGCCATAGCTATAAAAACACCGTTGCCCCTTATGGAAGAAATATCGGCTTTCGGTAAATATCCGTAAAAACTGTGGTGCATAATTCCCGTCCCTTTCGTGGCGGTTAAAAATTCATTTTTAAAACCGATTAATGCTCTGGACGGAATGATGTATTCCAAACGAAGATGATCTTTGCCCTCGCTGACCATATTTTCAAGTTTTGCACTTCTTTTTCCGATAAGTTCAAAAACCGTTCCCTGAAAGTCGGAATCTATGTCAAGAATAAGGTATTCCATAGGCTCGCAAATCTGCCCGTCAACTTCTTTAAAAATAACTTCCGGGCTTGATACGGCAAGCTCAAAGCCCTCACGTCTCATATTCTCTATAAGAACGGTTAAATGAAGTTCTCCTCTGCCGGAAACTTTAAATCTGCCCTCGCCCTCAAGCTCTTCAACTTTCAAACCGACATTTGTCTGAGCTTCTTTTTCAAGTCTTGCTTTTAAATGACGGGAAGTTAAGAATTTCCCCTCGCGACCTGCAAAAGGAGAATCGTTTACAAGAAAATCCATTGATATTGTCGGCTCGTCTATTGCAAGCGGTTCAAGAGGAAGAGGATTATCAAGCTGACAGACGGTATCGCCAACTTTCAGCCCCTCAAGACCGGATATGGAAACTATATCACCGGCAAAAGCATCTTCAACTTCCACTTTTGAAAGTCCTAAAAATTTTTCTATCTTTACGGCTTTGGCCTGTTTGGTTTCGTCTTT
>CAJOOL010000188.1 GCA_905236115.1 uncultured Endomicrobiia bacterium | reverse complement strand
TCTTCGGCTTCTTTATATCTGCCTCTTTCGGCAAGTATGCCCGCAACTACGGAATTGGCCACATCGGACTGCGGAGCATCCATTAATGCGTTCAGCCAAAAAGTTTCTCTGTCTGCAAATTTTTGACCGTGAAAAAATGCGGTAAAATAAAACATTATAAAAAACATAATTGTTACCGCAAGAAATATAATTCTTTCATATTTTAAAAAATTTTTTGCATTATAATTTTTTATTATCTCCGACAATGATATAAGTATTCCCGCAAGAGACAAATATATTCTGTGGTCATAAAACTGATTGTTCGGCATTATAAACGTCGGCAGAAGAAATGCAAAAAACCATACAAAACCGAAAAGAACTTTTTTTAAATCATATCCTGTTTTTTTGAATTTCAACATAAACAAAATGAAAAATAATACCGAAGCCGCACATATTATATAATCCGTATTCATTATTGCCGGAAAAACGGAAAGTTTTACAGGGAAAAATATGTTCGCAATATATTTTGTTAAGGCCGGAAGAGAAACAAAAAAACTTTTTATAAATAAACTTAAAGGAACCGAATAACTCTGATAACTTAAAACATAACTTCTGTAAAAAAGGTACAAAACTATTATTATGATATACGGAATAAAAGCTGTAAATATTTTTTTCGGTTGAATTTTTAAATGATTAAAAGAACTATTGAAAGACCCGGCGGTTGAAAAATTCAAAAGTTGAAACAGCAAATAAAATAACGGTAAAATTACCGCCGTTTCTTTGGTAAAAACTGCAAAAATAAAAAACAGTAAATGAAAAAAATAAAAAGCTTTTGCACTTGCTTTTAATATCTTTACTGCCAAAAAGTAAAAAGATAAAAAAACAAACAACGTTAAAAGAGAATCATTTCTTCCCGATATCCATGAAACCGCTTGAACAAGCGACGGATGAACTGCAAAAAACATACATAAAATGAAAATTTTTTTCTTATCGTATAATAAAGATAAAAATAAAAAAATGCTAAATACGCTTAATAAATGCAGCAAAATATTTGTAAAGTGATACCCTGCCGGATTTGTACCGTATAAATATTTTTCAAAAAGAAAAGTTAAATTTAAAACAGGCCTGCAAAATTTATCGTGTTCCTGTCCGAACACGGTATCGGTTAGAATATTTTTTATATTTGAAAATGACAAATAGTCCTGCTTATCCAGTATCAAAACATCGTCGTCATAAAACGTCCAGCCGAAAGATAAATTATTCCCGTACAAGCAGAAAATAACGGCGGCAAAAAACAGAAACGCCGTTAAATTGAAATGATTTTTTATAAAATTTTTAAAAGAATTTAAAATATTATTTATCACAATTATTCTGCCGCCTATCTCCACGGATAAAATTCTTGGTCAATTTCTTTGGTTCCGTCTTTCTTTTTCAGCGTGGGAACATTCGTCTTCATATCAAATTTAAAAAATGTTTCATAATAATCTTCTCTTAAACGGAAGCTCACACCAAGATTAAAGCAGTGTAAATCTCTATAAAGTTTAAATTCGTGGTCTTTACCAAGCCATTTAACACCGGTATAGCGGCAGGTAATACGCATAAGATAATCAAATCTCCATTTTGCATTCAGCCAAAAACCTATACCGGAGACAATGTCAACTTCTTCCGGGCGGTAATCATAATAAAATGCGGAAAATTTAAAATAAAATCTTTCAAGTTTTCCGAACATTGAATCAAACTGTAAATTGTTAAATTTAAACGGATGCAAATCCTGAGTCTGTCTTAAAAAAAGGGTTATTTTTGATGTCGGAATATAAGTCATTTCCGTAATAAAAGGATACCAATCTATATGATCATTTATAATTTTCAAATCTCTGAAATCATATCCTGTAATATTTCTTATTACCAAATTTGAAGAAGTATAAATATAATTATTAAACATAAGAGCATTCATTTCCACGCCGTTATCTTCGGCGGAAGTATCTATTCCCAAACTGTTCATTTGAGTTCTCAGTCTGCTCTCATAAGATAAGTTCCAGTCCATCCAGCGGTTAAGTCTGTATCTGGCATTTAAAGAACCGTAATATCTCGTTGTCAAATTCAAATCGGATTTTTCAGGATTAACGCTATCATAAAAAGTTTCGTTCAATCCTAAAGTCGGTTTTAACGTCATTTTTTTTGAAATTTTATAATCTTTTGTTATGCTGTAATCGGCTGTTGCACTAATGCGGCTGTAATCATAAATTTTATTGTTAAAAGTTGTTTCGTAATTTGTTTTGTTTTCGAAATTAAAATTAAATTTACTTAACGCTCCGAAAGTTTTTACCGGATACATTGAATAATAAACCTGAGGCAAAATCAAATAAGAACCGTTTTGAATTTTATCCGTTAAAGGATTATATATCTGATAAAGTTCGGAAAGAAATCTTAATGTGGATTTGCTGCTCTGTCTTGTAAATGCAGCATAAGATTTTCTTTTGTTTAAAACTCTGTTCCAGTTATCCATATAATATCTGTTGTTAAAATATGAATTACTAACAAACTCCGCATAAGACTGCACCGTCCATAAATCATTAATTTTCTGCCAATAAGACGGGCGTATAGTCCATTCCCTGTAATCACCGGATCTGCTCTGCATTCCGTAAGCATAAACAGTAGCTTTTATTTTATCCGTGTCATAATAATTGGTTTCAAGTCCTATACCCTCGCCGGACGTTCCCAAATAATCCAAAAGAAGTGCAGCATCAAGCTTATCCGTAAATTTGTACTTCAGCTTGGCTTTTACCGATATACCACCGTCATTTGAATATCCCGGTTCTATTTCATAACTAAATCTGCTGCCGGAGCCTGAAAGATATCTGGTATATTTCGGAAAATAAAATACGGGAATTTTGCCGACATAATAGACTGCTTTTGAAATTGATATTTTTTTATCCGTAACAAAAACACCCTCTTTGGCATATGCGTAATGGTGCGGTTCATCAAGATCGCAGTTTGATATTGTAACATTTTTTATCTTGTATGTATCGGAAGAAACTTTTATCATTTTTTCGGCTTTAAAAAATATTGATGAAGATGCTCCTGCAGCATTATTCATATCGCCGTGCTCTTTTTCCATATCGTATTGAATTTTGTCAGAGAAAATAGTGCTTTTTGATTCGGATATTTCCACGTTTCCGTCTGCAGAAAGATTTTTATCTTTTATTCTCATTTCAATGTTGTTGGCTTTTATTATTTTATCGGTCCACTGAAGCTTGACATTTCCGGAAGCATTAATGATTTCTTCGTTTTGTTTATACGTTAAAGAATCGGCTTTTATATTGACTTCATATCCGCCAAAAATATTTGAAGCCGATATAAAAAATAAAATTAATACCGTAAAGGAAATAATGATATTTTTATGAATAGAATACATCTTTTAATTTTTTACAAGCATTGCCGCACCTGCTACACCTAGTCTGCCTGTATATTTTGATACTATAATTTTGCAGGCGGCAGCCGATGTTTTGAATGCTCTTTCTTTAATTTCTTTTTTTGCAGGATTCATAATTAAATTTCCAGCATTGCTAATACCGCCGCACAAAACTATGTTGTCCGGATTAAAAATATTTATAAGATTTGCCAAAAGAATTCCCAGCTTTTTTCCTGCATTGTTCCATATCTGCTGTGCAACCACGTCTCCTTTTAATGCCGCTTGAGACAAAAGTTTGGGAGTTATATTTTTTATGTTATTTTCGGCAAGTTTCATTATGTATTTTGACTTTTTGTTTTTTAAAGTATCAACAGCTTCTTTAACTATATGTTTTACGCCTATGTAAGTTTCCGCACAGCCTCTGTTTTTACAGTTACACTTTCTTCCTTCGGCTTCAATGGTCGTATGTCCTATTTCGCCTGCCGTTCCGGAATTTCCTCTGAACAATTTTTTATTTATTATTATTCCTCCGCCGACACCCGTGCCCAAAGTTACGCAAATCACATTATCGGCTTTTGTTTTTATATCCAGCCAAAAAGCTCCTATTGCGGCAGTATTTGCATCATTATCCACAAAAACAGTTTTTTTCGTCAGCTTTTCCATTTCTTTTTTCAGCTGAACATTTTTCCATTCAGGCAGGTTCGGCGAAAAACGGACAACTCCTTTTTTATAATCCACATCGCCGGCAATACCTATGCCGATACTTTTTATTTTGTTGTAATTTTTAAAATTCTTAAGAACGTCAGCCATATTTTTTATTACCGCTTTCGGTGCAGCTTTCATATCGGTAGCTATGCTGATTTCTTCAACAATGGCAGCTTTACCGTCAACAACAGCCATCTTAATTAATGTTCCGCCCATATCAATACCTAAGTACAATTCACTCATTATGCCATTCCTCTTATTTCTCTTAAGAAAATGCCGATTAATTACAAATAATAAAAATAAAAAAAACTTGCGGTTTCCGTTTGAAAATTATCCGGCGTTTACTTAATTATAAATTATCAATTGTTTCCAATATTTTTCCTGCCAAAAAAAACGAACCAAAAAATACCAAAACATCATTGTTTTTTGTATTTTTTAAAATTTCAGCAATATCATCATAAATAAAAATTTTATTTTCGTCAGTATATTTTGAAAATTCTTTTTTTAATATTTCCGTGTCAACGGCTCTTGAATTATCAAGTCTTATCAAGTTTATATTTTTAAATTCACAGACAAGTTTTCTTATTATTTTTTTATAATTTTTTTCCTGCATAACGGCAAAGCAGAGCTTATTTTCTTTCTTATAAAAAGGAGACTGTTTATATACATCCAAAAAATTTTCAACAGCCTGCTCGTTATGTGCACCGTCTATTATTAAAGAAAAATTTTTATTGTTTATTTTAATTTCTCTTATATCAAATCTTGCAGGCCATTTAATATTTTGTAAAGTTTCTTTTACCGTATCAAAATTTATTTTATTTAATTTATCTTTCAATATTTCACAGGTTTTCAGCACGATTGCGGTATTATAAACTTGAGCTTTACCGAGTAAACTTGTTTTAAATTCTGCCGGGAAATTTTTATTTTTCTGCGGATAATTTTTTAATTCCGAATTGTAAATTATACGCTGCAAACTGTTTTTTTCTTTCCGGTCATATCCTAAAAATCCGGCGTTAAAATCTTTCCCGAATACAAATACCTGCGAATTTTTTTCTTCTGCACAGCGGTATATTTCTTTCAATGCCGTTTCGGAAATATTTCCGCAGACT
>CAJOOL010000187.1 GCA_905236115.1 uncultured Endomicrobiia bacterium | reverse complement strand
TTTCGCTCTTGGAAAACAACAGATGTCCGTAAACGGACTGACCTTTAAAACGTTCCACCAAATATGTCAGACCGTTGGAAGAAGCATCCAGATAAGGACTGTCTATCTGATAAGGATCACCCGTTAAAACGATTTTTGTTCCGTTGCCCGCTCTGGAAATAATGGTTTTTATTTCGTGAGGCGTTAAATTCTGTGCATCGTCAATAATTATGTATTGTTTGGGAAGAGAACGCCCTCTTATGTAAGTGAGCGAGTCCACTTCTATCTGCCCGGAAGAAAAAAGATAATCTATCTTTTCTTCAACTTTCGTATCTTCATGACCTTTATCCATAAGAAATTCCAAATTATCGTTTATCGCTCCCATCCAGGAAGAAAGTTTCTCTTCTTTGTTTCCGGGAAGAAAGCCTATATCTTTTCCCATAGGGATAATAGGCCTTGCGATGTAAAGTCTTCTGAACTGTCTTTCTTCAACGGTTTTTTGCAAGCCTGCGGCCAGTGCCAGAAGAGTTTTCCCCGCACCCGGAAGACCTATCAAAGTAACAAGCGAAATTTCATTGCACAACAAAAGTTCAAAAGCAAATCTCTGTTCTATGTTTAAAGGTTTTAATCCCCACGGCTGTGAATTTATGTGAAATAAAGGCTGAACCGCATTTGCATTAGGAACATATTTTCCCAATGCACTTTTGGAAGATCCGTTTTCATCTTTAAAATATACAAACTCGTTAGGAAAAAGATTTAACGATTTGGGAACTTCTATTTTACCGTTTTTATAAAATTTATCTATCTTGTCAGGCGAAACTTTTATCTCCCTCCAGCCTCTGTAAATCTCGTCCATTTTAACTTTGGACTTTTCGTAATCCTGCGTGGTTATATCAAGAATTTCAGCCTTAATTCTAAGGTTAATATCTTTCGTAATAAAAACTACATTTTCGCCTTTTTGTTTTAAATAAAGTGCGGTTGAAAGAATCTGGTGATCGGCTTTGGAAGCAATAAACTCTTCGGGAAAGTCCACCTTATGCAGCATTTCTATAACAAGCTGTCCGCCGTTTTTTATCGGCACGCCTGCGGAAAGTTTCCCCTTGGCTCTCAATCCGTCAAGAGTTCTGGATATAAGTCTTGCACCGCGTCCGCGTTCGTCATTGAGTTTTTTAAAATTATCCAGTTCCTCAATAACGGTTAAAGGAATAACAACCTTGTTATCTTTAAAAGCAAAAATAGAATCAGGGTCGTGCAGCAAAACATTTGTGTCCAATACAAAAGATTTTACAGCCATATTATCCCCCTTTTATAACAGAATTATTTCGTCCGTCTGTTTATATTATAGTCAATTTTCACCGAAAAGACAACAGAAAAATTTTAATTCACGAAACTTTTAAGTATTTTTTAAAATAATTTCGGAGCAATTCTACGGAAAATGCGGAAAAAATTCATACTTCAATTTAAGGAAAATGCCGATTAATTTAATACGGATTTACTCATTCAGAAATAATCAGCATTTCATTGATCAGTTCTTTTCAAACCTGCATTTTCTTAATAAATTACAAGATATTTATCTATTTCCCACTGATGAACTTTCGTTCTGTAATCGTCCCACTCGTTTATCTTTGCCTGAGCATAAAGATTGAAAGAATATTCGCCTAAAGTTTCTTTCATTAAATCACTTTTCTGCATGGCTTTTACGGCATTTATCAAATTATGCGGTAAATTTTCTATGCCTGCGGCATCTCTTTCCTGTTTGGTCATATCGTATATGTTTCTGTCTATCGGCTCACATACTTTTAAATTATTTTTTACTCCGTCAAGTCCTGCAGCAATGCATGCAGAAAGCAGAAAATACGGATTGGCCGTCGGATCGGGATTTCTCAACTCTATTCTTGTGGATGCACCTCTTGCAGCGGGAATTCTGACCAGGGGACTTCTGTTTCTTGCAGACCAAGCAATATAAACAGGAGCTTCATATCCTGGAACAAGTCTTTTATAAGAATTTACCAAAGGATTGGAAATTGCAGCCATAGACTTTGCGTTTTTCATTATGCCTGCGATGTAACTGTAGGCAATTTGAGAAAGTCCGAGCTTGTCGTTTTCGTCATAGAAAGAATTTTTGCCGTCTTTAAAAAGAGACTGATTTATGTGCATACCGGAACCTGCTATACCGAAAATAGGTTTAGGCATAAACGTTGCATGCAAGCCGTGTTTCTGTGCTATTGTTTTTACTACCAATTTAAACGTATTTACATTATCCGCCGTCTTTAACGCTTGGGCATATTTAAAATCTATTTCATGCTGGCCTCTTGCTACTTCGTGGTGGGCGGCTTCAATTTCAAAACCCATTTTTTCAAGCGTAAGACACATTTCTTTTCTGGCACTTTCGCCCAAGTCAATAGGAGCGAGGTCAAAATATCCTGCATCGTCGTGCGTTTTTGTGGTAGGCTTGCCTTTTTCGTCTTTTAAAAACAGAAAAAATTCCAGCTCCGGACCAACGTTAAAAGTATATCCCAAATCTTCAGCGACTTTTAAATTCCTTTTCAAAATATTTCTCGGACATCCTGCAAAAGGTTTGCCGTCGGGCTTATAAATATCACAAATTAATCTTGCCACTTTTCCCTCTTCCTGCCTCCAAGGGAAAATTACAAACGTATCAGGATCGGGATACAGATACATATCGCTTTCTTCAATTCTTGCAAAGCCTTCAATGGACGAACCGTCAAACATACATTTATTGTCAAGAGCTTTTTCTATCTGGCTTGCCGTAATTGCGACATTTTTCAACTGTCCGAAAATATCGGTAAACTGAAGTCTTATGAACTGCACATCCTGTTCTTTTACAATTTTAATAATGTCCTGTTTGGAATAACTCATTTTTGTATACCTCTTTCTTTAATATTCAATAAAAACTTAATAAAATGAAAAAAGCATTTAAAAGATTTTTCCCTGTCTCTTAAACGCTTTCAATCAACAATAAATCAATTTTGTTTAGCCCTGTTCTGCAGATACTGCATTATTTGCTGTAGTTTTCATCCTGTTCTTTATTCTATCTAAATAAAATAACACTGTCAAGAAAATTTTTATTTTAAATCTGATTTTATGCCAAATCAGAATTTTTTCTTTCCGGAAATTTTTTCTTCCAGCTTTTTTATTGTTTCTTCAAAATTCCGCTTTTGACATTCAATTTTATCTTTCAGCAGTTCTATCATTTCATCTTTCATTGCAAGTTCTTTTTTATAAAAATCAAGTTCCGTTTGATTTTTATAATTCAGAGATCTTGCATTTTCGGCAAAAATTTTTGTCAAACGGTCTTCGTGCTTATTAAAAATTTTTGCCATTTTTTCAATATTTTCTTCAGACGGTTTTGTTTCCCCGGAGCTCCATTTGGACACTGCCGTCTCATCTATGCCGAGAGCCGAGGCAATAACCTTTCTTACTCCGCGTATTTTTCCGCCGTTGATTTCTTTATAAAGTTCTTTTAATCCCTTGTGCATAAAAAACCGCTAAAAAAGTCTTGACAAAAAGACATTTTTATGTTATATTAATGAGTATAGTGAGTTCATTAATATATTTACATATTTAAATAGTGAGCACTTTAAACTAAAATAAAAAGCCGAGCGGGCTGTTTTGGCACGCAGCCAAAGCATAGCACAGCTTGGTAAAAAGATAAAAATTTCCAAGGTCTTTATCTCTCGGCGGTAGTATACAAAAAATCTCTGATTTTTTGTATAGGTTGAATAGTTGAATAGTTGAATAGTTTGAACGACGAACGGCAAAAGTCTGTCATCCCCGAATGTCTCTGTCGGGGATCTCGCAGTTGGAACGACTGTTGAATGGTTGAAAAGTTGAAGATTTGAAAACTGCAACGGCGAAAGAGGAACCCGAGGGGTTAGCCTCGGATAATATAAAAAATAAAAAAGCAAAAAGGAGAAAAATTATGAAAAAAATTAAACAGAAGTATAGATGTATGGAAGACCGGAAGTCTGGAAACGGCAAAACGACGGGATGCCTGACAGAGACACTCGGGCATGACAGACGGTGTGGGTTCACCCTCGTTGAGCTGGTTATTGTTATCGCCATTGTGATTATTTTATCGGTAATCTCTGTTCCGATTTACAGGGGTTACGTTGACAAAGCAAAAATGGCTGAGGGATATACTTTGTTGGGGACAATTCTTTCTGCTCAAAAAGCGTATTACAGTGAATATGGAAACTTTTTGGCATGGCAAAATACCAGTACTCACGGAATAAACGGCACTACATGTAATGAAACAGTATTAGGCATTGATGCCAGAGGCAATAAATATTTTACTTGGTTTCAACCCGGACCGGGTATAAGTGCAGCTAAAACTATGTTATGGGCAGGAGTTGTTAAACCTGAAGATTTGAAAAAAGATGGAGAAAGCGGATGGTTATCGTTATCTTATAAAATAGGCGAAGAAGTCAATTTTTCTTAGCTATTTTATAAGAGCAAAAAATATTTAAAATTTTTCTGCAATAAAAACAAAACAGAGCGTTACATAGCGACGCTCAAATAAGAAAGCAGGGTTAAGAATAAAAATCTTTTCTCTGCTTTCAATTATACATTATAAATTGTAAATTCTAAATTGCCGTTTTGCTGTGCTTGACTTTTTTATATTTTTAAGTTATACTACTTAATGTACCTTTAGAGAAGACATCACTTGTATGGTGTAAAGTCTCTAAAGGTTTTTTCTTCTTCTAAATCCCAGAATAAATTGCCTTGCTCGTCTTCCCCTATAGTTATGAAAACTTTGTATTTAATATTTTTCAATATCACTTCATTTGTGAAATAATGAAACTGTGTCAAATTATCCTTTCTTTTTTATAGTTTGGTAACGAAAATTTATATTTGGATGTTTTTAGTATTTCTAAAAGTTTTGGAATTATTAATAATTTCCTTTCATCTGCACTAAATTTTTTATATTTTTCAACACTTCTTCTATTTATTCTTATATTTTTATATTCACCAATATCAAAAGTTTGTCCTTGAATATTTTTTGCAAAAAATCTTATCACTTTTTCTCTTAATTCTTTTATATCTTTATATTCTCCAAAAAAATTTTTTATTTCTTCTTCGGTTATTGTTATAATACCGTAAGGAACAATATCTTCACAAACGATTGGAATATCTAAGTTTCTTTCTTCTTTGAATATAGAATAAAAGTCTTT
>CAJOOL010000186.1 GCA_905236115.1 uncultured Endomicrobiia bacterium | reverse complement strand
CCCGCCTCAGCCTATTCTTACACAACAGGAACTTGATAAAGTTTACGATATGGATTATACAAGGGAAGTTCATCCTTACTATGCAGCACAGGGAAACGTAAAAGCACAGGAAACAATAAAATTTTCGGTAGTTTCCCACAGAGGCTGCTGCGGTGAATGTAATTTCTGTGCGATTGCCGTTCATCAGGGGAAAAGCGTTATTTCAAGAAGCAAAGAGTCAATTTTAAAAGAAGTCAACAAACTTACCGAAAAAAAAGATTTTAAAGGTTATATTTCCGACATCGGCGGACCTACCGGTAATATGTATAAAATATCATGTAAAATTTTCGGTACCGTCGGGCACTGCAAAAATAAAAGATGTCTTTATCCGAAAGTTTGTGACAATATTATTTTTTCGCATGATAAACAGATGCAATTGCTTTCGGAAGCTTCAAAAAATAAAAATATAAAAAAAATTTTTGTTACATCCGGAATTCGTCATGATTTGATAATTGCAGACAGACAATACGGAGAAAAATATTTAAAATTTATTTCCGAAAACAATATTTCCGGCCAGTTAAAAATAGCTCCCGAACATACAAGCGATAACGTTCTTGATATGATGGGAAAACCGAAACAAACGACATTTCTTGATTTTATGAACGATTTTGAATATATAAATAAACCGTTAAATCAATTTTTAACGTGTTATTTTATGGTAGATCATCCGGGATGTTCTTTAAAAGATACAAATCAGCTTTTGGATTTTATAAAAAAAAATTTGCAGTTCAAGCCTGAACAGGTGCAGGTTTTTACGCCTACGCCGTCAACTTTTTCCACAATGTTTTATTACACCGAACAGGATATGAACGGGAAAGATATTTTTGTTGAAAAAGACAGAAACGCCAGAATGAAACAGAAACTTATTATTACGCAGGGAATGCCAAAAAAATACGGTGAAAAAATTATCGGACATAAATCATTCGGAAATAAGTCTGTAAATAACTTTAAAGAAAAAAGAAACAAAAAAAAGTACGGGCGATGGTGAATTTTCCATTCGGATTTTTATTGACCATACCGCCCGTTGCTGATACTATAGCCTATGAATTGAATTTTGTCAAGGACTTTTTTTTATTTTTTGTTATTTTGTTTTCAAATTTTGCAGGATGATTATTTAAAATTATAACTTTTCGGCGTAAGGAGTATACAATGAACAAATATGATGTAATTGTAATCGGTGCGGGAAATGCAGGCTGTGAAGCAGCACTTGCTCCTGCAAGAATAGGATTAAAAACACTTCTTATTACACAAAATATAGATTTGATTGCCAATATGCCCTGCAATCCTGCAATAGGCGGAATAGCAAAAGGTCAGATTGTGCGTGAAATTGATGCCTTGGGCGGTGAAATGGGCTGGATTACAGATATGGCGGGAATTCAGTTTAAAATGTTAAATAAATCCAGAGGTCCCGCAGTTTGGTCTCCCAGAGCCCAATGCGATAAAAAATTATATTCCGCATTTATGCAGAATTCCATAATATCGCAGAAAAATCTTGATTTAATGCAGGCGGCGGTTACGAAATTAATAGTAGAAAATAATAAAATTAAAGGCATTAAAACAAATTTGGACGAAAAGATAGAATGCCAAGCCGTTATTGTTACTACGGGAACATTTTTAAACGGTAAAATTTTCGTCGGTAAAACATTTTTTAACGGGGGAAGATTCAGCGAAAACGCTTCAATAAAATTGTCTCAATCTTTAAAGGATGACTGCGGTCTTGAAATATCGCGTTTTACCACATGCACACCGCCCAGAGTAAACGGAAACACGGTTGATTATTCCAAAATGATACCTCAGCCGGGCGACAATCCGCCGGTGCCGTTTTCTCATTTTACCGATATAAAAACTTGGCGTCAGACAAAAAAACAAGTTCCCTGCTTTTTGGTATATTCCAATGAAACAACCCATAAAATAATCAGAGATAATATTGAAACCTCTTCTTTGCGTAACGGTATGGCGGACGCTCACGGTCCGCGTTACTGTCCGTCTATAGAAGACAAAATTGTCCGCTTTCCCGAAAGAACAAGACATCAGCTGTTTTTGGAACCGGAAAGTTTAAGCACAAAGGAAGTTTATATAAACGGTCTGTTTACGGGGCTGGGGGAACAGGTTCAGAAAGATTTGCTTCACTCCATTGAGGGGTTGGAAAATGTAAAAATTATAAGATACGGTTATGCGATAGAATATGATTATGTTCCGCCTACACAGATAAAACATACTCTTGAAACAAAGAATATAGAAAATCTTTATCTTGCAGGACAGATTAACGGAACTACAGGCTATGAGGAAGCCGCAGGCCAGGGAATAATTGCAGGGATAAATGCCTCATTGAAAGTTCTCGGCAGACAGCCTCTTATTCTTAACAGAAACGAAGCTTATATCGGTATTCTTATAGATGATTTGGTTACCAAAGGAACAGACGAACCTTACAGAATGTTTACTTCCCGTGCGGAAAACAGGCTCGGTATCAGAACCGACAACGCGGATTTAAGGCTT
>CAJOOL010000185.1 GCA_905236115.1 uncultured Endomicrobiia bacterium | reverse complement strand
TTTTTTGCCCGCCCCTCAACCATTCAGCTTTTCAACTCTTCAACTATTCAACTATTCCCTTCTTCTAATAATCTTCTAAAAACTTTCCCATTTTTGTATAATATATAAAATTTTTTTCAGCAGGTCTAAACAATGAAATACAAAATAACTTTATTTTTTACAATTCTTTTTGCGGCAGTAATAATATGCGGCAGTATCTACACAAAAAAACTTATAAACGAACTTCCCTCTATAGATAACCTTGAAAATTATACACCCAGTATAGTCACAAAAATTTTTGACAGAAACGGAAAAGTAATTTCCGAACTTTTTATTGAACGTAGAGTTATCGTTCCGTTAAAAGATATTCCCGTAAATTTGCAAAATGCTTTTATCGCCATAGAAGATAACGATTTCTATAAACATTGGGGAATATCCACAAAAGGAATATTAAGAGCATTCTTTAAAAATCTTGTAAAAGGGAAAGTCTCTCAAGGCGGTTCCACTATCACACAACAGTTGTCCAAAACCATATTTTTAACTTCGGAAAGAACCCTCAGCAGAAAAATAAAAGAATTTTTGTTAACGGTTCAGCTGGAACAACAATATACGAAAGAAGAAATTTTACAGCTCTATATCAATCAAATTTATTTCGGAGCAGGCGGTTACGGTGCGGAGTCCGCATCCAAAATTTATTTCGGTAAATCCGTCAGAGATTTAACCCTCGCAGAAGCCGCAATGATTGCAGGTCTTCCAAAAGCACCTAACTATTATTCCCCGTTAAAACATCCCGAACGTGCAATAAAAAGAAGAGCTGTTGTTCTTTCCAGAATGAAAGAGCTTGGCTTTATCACCGAGGAAGAAGAAAAAGAAGCTAGTGCGGCTGCCGTTCCTAAAGAAAAGTTCGCACAGGAACAGGAAACCGGACATTATTTTGTGGAGTATTTAAGAATACTTCTGGAACCGAAATACGGCACTAATGTTTTACATAAAGGCGGACTGAAAATATATACGACGCTTGATATGAAAATGCAGCAGGCTGCGGAAAAAGCACTGAAAGAATATTTATCGGATTTTGATACCAAACAAATGTCTTATTTTGAAAAAGAAGATATGGAGCTGAAAAAAGTCCAGGGTGCCGTAATGGCCATAGATCCCAAAACAGGTGCCATCAGAGTTATGGTAGGGGGAAGAGATTTTAAAGAAACCAAATTTAACAGAGCCGTTCAGGCCAAAAGACAGGCAGGTTCTTCTTTCAAACCTTTTGTTTATTTGTCCGCAATAGATAAAAAATTAATGACGCCGTCAACAATGCTTGAAGACGAACAAATGGTTTATGTCTTTGACGGAAATAAATGGAATTTGGTTTCAAGAAAACAGTCTTACATTGAAGACCTTGCCGAAAAAATGACACCGGAAGATTTGATTGATCCCATGAAAGTTTGGTATCCCGTAAATTTCGGCGGAAGATACAGAGGTGAAGTTTTGCTCAGAGAAGCTCTTGCACGTTCATTAAATACTTGTGCCATACAGGTAATAATGGATGTTACCCCCGACACAGTTATAGATTATGCAAGAAAGCTCGGTATAAAAAGTCCGTTAACCAACTCCTTGTCTTTGGCACTCGGTTCAAGCGATGTTACATTGCAGGAAATGGTTTCCGCTTTCGGAACGCTTGCTTCCGGCGGCGTAAAAACGGAACCGTATTTTATTACAAAAATTATTGATAAAGACGGTAAAATTTTGGAAGAAACTCTTCCCGAAGAAGAGGAAGTTTTGTCGCCGCAGACAGCCTTTGTTATGACCAATATTTTACGCGGTGTGGTTGAAAAGGGAAGCGGTTACGCCGCACGTGCTTTAGGCAGGCCATGTGCAGGAAAAACCGGAACTTCCAATGACAGCGTTGATGCATGGTTTATCGGATATACTCCGCAGCTTGTTGCAGGTGTCTGGGTAGGCTATGACGACAGAACAACCTTAGGCAGCAAGTCCACCGGCGGAAGTGTCGCATGCCCTGTTTGGACGACGTTTATGAAAGATGCTTTAAAAGATTACCCTGTTGTGGATTTTACCGAACCGAAAGATATTAAATGGGCATTGATTGACCCCAAAACCGGTTTACTGGCTTTAAGTAAAACCAAAAATGCGTATTTGGAAGCCTTTCTTGACGGAACCGTCCCGACGACGTATTATGCACGTAAAAATAAATACGATTCCGAAAAAACAAAAATTGAAACTGAAGAGGAAGAAGAACCGGAAGGGTATTAATCGGCGTTTCAAATCGCTGTTTCCTCAAAGGTTTTCTTAAATAAAAATATGAAAAATAAATTCATTTCTCTTGAAGCTTCTGCAGGTTCCGGAAAAACCCACAACCTTACCAAAAGATTTATAACGCTTCTTCTTGATTTTGACACAAATCTTAAAGAAGCAGTTCCTTTGCAGAATATTCTTGCTCTTACATTTACCAATAAAGCTACCGTTGAAATGAAAGAGAGAATAGTTGAAAGTTTGAAAAAAATAGCTTTAAATTATGACGTAAAAGATTTGACAAGCAGTCTAAACCTGCCTAAAGAAAAAATCTCTCAAAATGCCGTTACCGCAATAAACAGCCTTATACAAAATTATGATAAATTCAATGTTCGCACTACGGACAGTTTTATTAATTTGATAATAAAAGCCTGTGCATTAAAGCTCGGCATATCCCCGAACTATGAAATAAAAAATACTTATGACGAATATATAGATTATGCAATAGACTTTTTCTTGAATGAACTTTTTGTAAATAAAAATGTGGAAGAACTTTTAAATTATTTTTTTGAACAGTTCCTTGTAGACAGTGCGAACAGCTGGAATATAAAAGGTTTTATATCAAACAAATTTAAAGAGTTTTACGGCAAAGAAATCAGCAAACAAAAAATTGATTACGGCAGCAGAAAAGAATATGTGAAAGTTTTAAAAATTCTTTCAAGCGATTTTAATAAAATCTGTTCCCGTATGCTTGATATAAAAGAATTTTCCGGCGTGGATTTGCGTTTTAAAAAAAGTTTGGATAAAATAAAAGATAATGACAATTACTTATTTTCTTCGGCAAATATATCAACATATTTTCAAAAAGAATTTCTTCCTTATAAAAAAAATGTTCCCGATAACGAAACGCTGAATGCTTTGTTTGACGAGGCAAAAAAAATAATGAAAAATTTTTTTGAGTACAGGGCATTCGGATATTACGATACTTATCTTCAGATATTCGGGCATATTATTGACGAGTTTGACAACCGTTCACGGAAAGATTCCGTTATTTTTCTTCAGGACATAAACAGAAAAATTTCAAATATTTTTCAGAGTTCTCTTCTTCCGGAAATTTATTACAGATTATCAAATAATTTTAAAGATTTTCTTGTAGACGAGTTTCAGGATACCAATAAAATTCAGTGGGAAACATTAAAACTTATTGTTGAAGAAAATCTTTCACAGAACGGTTCGTTTTTTTATGTCGGCGATAAAAAGCAGGCCATTTACGGCTTCAGAGGAAGCGACTTTCAGATATTTGATTTGCCTTTGGCGGAATTTTCAAATTATAATCCCGCAAAACTTGCACTTAAAACTAATTACAGAAGCTGCGAAAATATAGTTAAGTTTAACAATACAGTATTTTCTTCTCAAAATGTTGAAAATCTTATTGACTATATTATAAATACCAAACAAATACGAAATGCGGCAAAATACCGTAAAGAACTTGCCGAAGTTTTTGAAACATCCGAACAGCAGGTATGTGAAGATAAAAAAAATGCCGGTTATGTGGAAATATCCTGTTATGAATATGCAAAAGAAGATAAAGATAATATTGACGATAAAGTAAAAGAATACGTTTATAAAAAAATAGAAACTTTAAAAGAACGTTTCAATTACGAAGATATTACCATTCTTTGCAGACAGAATAACGAAGTGGAAAAAATAGGTAAATGGCTGCTTGAAAAAAATATAAATATAGAATCTTTTAAAACATTAAATATAAAAAATTTCAATATCGTAAAAGAACTTTTTTCTATTTTGCAGTTTTTAAATATGCCCGTAGACGATACTGCATTTACGTCTTTTATAACGGGGGAAATCTTTTTAAAAGAAACCAAGCTTGACAAACGTGATATTTTGAAATTTTTATATGAATATTCTTTTACGGGTAAAACCAAAAATGTTCTTTATGTAAAATTCAGAGAAAAATATCCGCAGATTTGGCAGGAGTATATAGAAGAATTTTTTAAGTCGGCAGGCTTTATTGCCGTATACGAATTAACCGTTGCCGTAATTTCCAAATTTAAAGTGTTTGATAATTTTAAAAATGACGGAAATGTAATACTGAGGTTTTTAGAGCTTGTAAACGATTTTGAATCCAAAAAGCAGGGGCTTCAAAATTTTATGGATTATTTTACCGACGATAAAAATAAAGACAACGAAAAATTTTTTATAAAAGTTCCGTCGGAAAATGCCGTAAAAATAATGAGCATTCACAAGGCTAAAGGGCTTCAGTTCAATGTGGTGATAATGCCGTATTTTTATATCGGGCAGATAAGTGCCGAGAGTCCTTTTCTTGTA
>CAJOOL010000184.1 GCA_905236115.1 uncultured Endomicrobiia bacterium | reverse complement strand
ATCCGGTCTTCGGATCAACGGCCTTCTTCAAACCTGCATTTATTTTTTTAACGGCTTTCTCAATGAAATCAATTATCGTATCGGATGAAAGCTGTTCTTCTTTTCCGTTTATACCGAACAAAACGGATTTTCTGTATTCTTCTTTTAAAGTTGCAGATTCATTCCAGAAATCAAATGAAGATAAATTTTTATTGAAAAGATTTAAAATACCTTTAAAGAATTTTGCAACTTCGGACGGAACGAATATTTTTTCGTTTTTGTTTTCGTTTAAAAGTTCTTTAAAGAAAAGCATCATTTTCCTGAGCTCAAAAACTTCCGGCGTTGAGGAACCGAAAAGTCCGGGAAGACCGTTTAAGGAATCATACCAGCCGGGTTTATCGGCTTCCATTTCTATGCCTATTCCCTCGCTGTCCAAAGTGGCGAACTTTACGGTCATAACGGTAACAAACTTTGAAGCAAGCGTGGTATAATAAATATCACCTTTGCCGTTATCCGTTCTTAATGCGTTTGGATTGATTTTTCTTGAAGAAATTAATGTCTTTTTCTCGCCACACTGTGCAACGGAAGCATATTGACGGATAGTTCCTTTCGGTGTTAAAACATATTTATTTGCTCTGGGAACTACATAATGGTCGGAGTCGTAATAAATGAAAGATTTATCGTTAAAAAACAAATCTTTTTTCTTATCGGGATAAACGGCAAGGAAACTTTCCAATAAATCAAAATTATATTTCCAGTGATCTACCCAATAACCTTCTCCGAAATCGGCATCGTTTTGAGCTTTGGCACTTGTAACCGCTTTGGAAATAAAATCTTCCGTTTTTATTTTCGTCTTAATTTTTGAAAACTCCATAAACACGGCCAAAGAGCCGGGTTCAAAAGGTTTGGCAAAAAAGTTGTTAAGTTTTTCTTCATCCTGTTTATTTGATAAATCGTTTAAAAGTTCTTTATATTCTTCGCTCTCTGTATCAAGAACAAAAAGCGTTCCTTTAACTACCAAAGGATTTCCACCGTCTATCTGAAGCAGATTATAAAATATTTTTACAGCACTGTCTTTAACATTTGGATTGAAGAAAATATCTTTTCTTCTGTTCTGATTGACGTCTCTGAAATTTCCGTTGCCCTGCGAATAGTAATTCGGCGAGACCTGAAACTCGTTGTAATCTCTTTCCAAATCTCCGTGCTTTCTGGAAAACACATAATACATTGCGGATTTATTGTTGTATTTGAACTCTATCGGAAGACCGCCTCTCATAACGTTGTCAAGATAGTTCTGTCTGCAATACATATCAAACTGAGGTATTGCGGACTTTGTCGCCATATTTGAAGTAATGGAATTGATGAGATTTTTATTTTCTTCCTGTTTTGTTTCAAAATATTTTTTATCAAGTTTTTTTACATATTGATTTAAAGATTTGACACTGTCTATATGGCCGAAAACGGAATAAATATCCGTTGAACCGCCTGCTTTTAAATTCTGTTTTACACAGCTGAATGCTGCAGGATATTTATTATCGGCAAACTGCGACTGAGGATATTTAAAATTTTCGTTAAATAATTTTTCCGGATAAGAAAGACCCGTATTGGAACCGAAAATTATATCGGGGTCAATTATTATGTCTGCCTGCTGCAATTTTTTATCCTCGGTAAAAGAATAGAAAAAGTTTCCTTCGGTAATTTCCACAACTTCCGAGCTGTCGGCCGTTTCAACTTTCAGCCTGTAAAAGGGGACGCCTGTTTTATCAAAGTTGTCAACTTTCGTCCATGCCTGTATGGTGGTGGACATAAATTTCTGTGCCCAGGAATTAACATAATAAGGAATAAGTTTCGGCATACCGTCAACAATTTCTATCTGAATATTTTCACCGGAAATATTTTCCACGGAAACTTTTCTTAAAAGGCCTGCCAGCGGCTGATTGGGAAGCGTAAAATAATTTACTTTTGTTTTAATTCCGATTTCCGTATTTATTTCTTCTATGGTTAAATCATAAGCGGAAATCGTCATTGTCTGTTTTATATTTTTGGTGTCGGCGGAATTATTTTTGAAAGGTTCGTAACAGATTATTTCGGAACCTTTTTTGATTTTAAAAAATGTTCTGAAACCGAAAGTGCTTACAAGGCTGTAAGCCGTATTTGCGGGATAAAATTCCATTATTGCATAGTTTTTGTTTTTTATACCGAATGTGGAAATGCCCTGTGCTCTGTTGACATAATATGCCCATATCGGAATACCTTTTACCCCTGCAATGCCCGGAAAGAAACTTGCAAACGTCGGTGCAAGGTTATAGTTTTCAATAACAAAACTTCCGTTCTGATTTAAAAAATACTTAAATTTGTTTGACATTTTTCCCTCTTGAATTATTTTATTTTGGCAGTATTTTACAAAATTTGTATTAAATAATAAAGAAACGGAAACGGCAATTTATAATTTACAATTTATAATTGAACGGTGAGGAACGACAAGGACAACCGAGAAGCTGAATATTGAAAACTTATGGCTGAAGATTGAGAAGACTGCGGATTAAAAATTTTTAACCGGATTGCATTTTTGAATTTTATAGCGTTCGGCAACGTTTAAGAATGTCGTCATTTTTTGAATATCGTCATCGGCAAGTTTGGTTTTATCGTAGGTGGTTCTGAATTGAAAAGGTATACCGGAATTTTTTATAAGTTCTATGCTTTTTTTTATGTTATCAATATTTACCGAAACACGGCAGACGGAATTATATTTATCAAAAGGAGCTTTAATATCCATTGCGATGTAATCGGCAAGTTTTTCGTCCATAATTTTTTTTAATACTTCCGGATTGGAACCGTTGGAATCCAGCTTTACAAGATAACCCATGGATTTGATTTTTTTAATAAAATCAGTTAAGTCAGGCTGAAGAGTCGGCTCGCCGCCGGTAATAACAACGCCGTCAAGTTTGCCGATTCTTGTTTCAAGAAATGCGAAAACCTGCTCTTCGGGTATAGGAATTTGATACATATCAGGATAAATAAGTTCCGGATTATGACAATACCCGCAGCGAAAATTGCAGCCTTGAGTAAAAACAATGGCTGCAGTTTTCTGAGGGTAATCTATGAAAGATAATTTCTGAAGTCCGCCGATACGCACTAAAAAATACTCCGTATTTTTAGAAGATTGGAAGATTTGAGGATTGGATGCTAACGACAAGATTGCTTCGTCGTAAACTCCTCGCAATGACGACTGACTATATTGTTGTCGTTTCCAATCTTCTACTCTTCTAATCCTCTAATCTTCTATATTACGCTGTTTTACAGGTTTTTCTGATTTTAAATTCTTCCTGTTTGCCTTCGTTCCACTGGGATACCGGTCTTAAATAACCTACCACTCTGGAATAAACTTCGCACGTTGCACCGCAGTGAGGACATACTTTTACTTCGCCGTTCTGGTATCCGTCGTTAGGGCATACGCTGAACGTCGGAGTAATTGACATATAAGGAAGTTTATAGTTGGTAAATGCCGTCTTTATGAAATTCTTCATAGCTTCAGTATCGGCAATTTTTTCGCCTATAAACATGTGCTGAACCGTTCCACCGGTGTAGAGAGACTGTATCTCGTGCTGAAGTTCAAGAATTTCAAACAAATCGTCCGTATAGTTGACGGGAAGCTGAGTGGAATTCGTATAAAAAGGCGGTAAATTCTGCTTTACTGCGTCCATATTTGCAAATATTATATCGGAATATTTCTTTCTGTCAATCTTGGCAAGTCTGTAAGATGTTCCCTCTGCAGGCGTTGCTTCCAAGTTGTAAATATTTCCGGTTTCTTCCTGATACTTCTGCATTTTCTCTCTCATGAAAACCAAAACTTTATATGCAAAAGCTCTTCCTTTTTCGCTTGCTATGTTTTCTTTAAGAAAGTTCAGACAGCATTCATTTACTCCCACTACGCCGATGGTTGAAAAATGATTTTTCCAGTAGCAGTTGAATCTCTGCTTGATGTTTCTTAAATAAAAACTCATATACGGATAAAGATTCTGGTCGGTAAGTTTTTCCAAAACTTTTCTCTTGATTTCCAAACTTTCTTTTGCCATATCCATTAAGTTTGTAAGTCTGTCAAAGAAATCTTTTTCATCTTTTGCAAGATAGCCGAGCCTTGGCATATTTAAAGTTACTACGCCTATGGAACCCGTCAAAGGAGATGCACCGAAAAGCCCGCCGCCTCTTCTTCTTAATTCTCTGTTATCAATTCTCAATCTGCAACACATACTTCTTGCATCGTCGGGATCCATATCGGAATTGATAAAATTTGCAAAGTAAGGAATACCGTATTTCGCGGTTATATCCCACAGATTTTTAAGCTCGGGATTATCCCAGTCAAAATCTTTACTTATATTATATGTAGGAATAGGGAAGCTGAATACTCTGCCCTTTGCGTCGCCCTCAAGCATAACTTCCAGGAAAGCCTTGTTCAACATATCCATTTCTTTCTGGAAATCGCCGTAGGTTTTGGGCTGAGGTTTACCGCCGATGATAACTGCTTCGTCTTTATAATGTTTGGGAACTTTCAAATCAAATGTTAAGTTTGTGAAAGGCGACTGGAAGCCGACTCTTGTAGGAACGTTCAAATTGAACAAGAATTCCTGCAAGCCCTGTTTTACTTCTTCATAGCTCAATTTGTCATAAGCGATAAACGGAGCAAGCAAAGTATCAAAACTTGAAAATGCCTGTGCACCTGCAGCCTCACCCTGCAATGTAAAGAAGAAGTTTACAATCTGTCCGAGTGCGGATTTAAAATGTTTTGCCGGATAAGATTCAACTTTTCCCGCAACGCCTTTAAAACCTGTAACAAGCAGGTCATACAAATCCCAGCCTACGCAGTATACGCCTAAAATACCCAAATCGTGGATATGGAAATCGCCGTCGCTGTGAGCCTGTTTGATGTTGTTGGGGTAAATTTTGTTAAGCCAGTACATTTTGCTGACTTCGGAAGAAATGTAGTTGTTCAACCCCTGCAGAGAGTAAGACATATTACTGTTTTCTCTGACCTGCCAATCTTTTTTGTAAAGGTATTGGTCAACCAAATCAACATTGAACGTAGAGATTATATCTCTCATTTTGGCGTGCTGATCTCTGTAGATAATAAATGCTTTTGCGGATGCTTTGTAAGAAGAATTCAACAAAACTTCTTCAACTATATCCTGAATCTGCTCAACAGTGGGTTTACCGGATAAAATCGTTTCCTGAGCGATACTTAAAACTTTTACGGTCAATTTGGAAGCAATATCTTCGCCGAACTCTTTTGCGGCCTGGCCTGCTTTTAAAATTGCCTGTTTAATTTTTTGTGCGTCAAATTTTTCTTCTTTTCCGTCTCTTTTCAAGATAGTACCGAAGACAGACAGTCCTTTTTCCATTTAATTTTCTCCTTTTTCTATTAAAAAACGATTTATGTGTGATACACAATATATTGATTGTTTTTATTTTGATTAATCTATATCTTGTGTAACGGGGGCATAATTGTAAGAAATTATTTTTGTTTTGTCAATGGACATACAGACAATCAATACACTTTTTCTAAAGAAAATAAGCGGAAAAACAGGGATACACTTCTATCCGCTGAAAAAAACAGAAATAAGGCAGAAGTCGGGATAGCGGCAACGGCAACGGTCGGCAAAAAGGGCATAAAACAACGCGTAAAAAAAGTTCATACAAATGAAAAAATTTTTCGTGTATTTTTATTAAAATTTGACTTTCCATATATAATATCATAAAATAACACGTGAAAAAAGTTCATACAAATGAAAAAATTTTTCGTGAACTTTAAAAATTTCAAAAAATCTTAAAAAGATTAAAAATCAACATCTTACCAAACTGCCGAGGACATTATGATTATAGAAAGAAATAAATATCTTAATAAATTAATAAGTAAAAAAGAAAACGGACTTATCAAAGTAATCACCGGTATAAGAAGATGCGGAAAATCTTTTCTTCTGTTTAACCTGTATCACTCGTATTTAAATTCTATCGGTGTAAAAGATGAATATATTATAGAAATAGCATTAGACAACGATATAAATATCAGATACAGAAATCCTCTGGAATTGGGAACATACATAAGAAGTCTTATAAAAGAACAAGACAAAACATATT
>CAJOOL010000183.1 GCA_905236115.1 uncultured Endomicrobiia bacterium | reverse complement strand
TTCCCCGCTTCCTCTTTCGCCGTTTGCCGTTCAAACTTCTCAGCTATACAAAAAAACTCCGTTTTTTGGTATACTCTCGCCGAGAAGATAAAAGCATTTGGCGATGAAATTTATCTTTTTTTCGGGCTGTTGCTATGAGGCAACTCGCTCGGCTTTATTTTTAATAAATATCAAATAATATCTTTATTTAATATTAATACTTTTGTTTAATATATTTTAGTATATTTAATATATAAAGTCAAGTATTTTGTGGGGCTTTTATGGAAAGTGGGCAGAATTTTTTTGCAAGACAACTAAGAAAAATAATGAAAGAAAATAAAATCACTCAGAAAGAGCTTGCCGAAAAAATAGGCATTACGCAAACCATGATAAGCCATTGGCTGGTAGGCATAAAAAATCCTACGCTTACGTCTCTTAAGAAAATATCCTCAGCATTAAATGTGCCGATAAGTTATCTTATAGACGAAAACGGCAGTAATTATAAAAATGGTGAAGAGAAAAAAAACGTTGATAATAATGATATAAACAAAGAAATTTTGGACAGACTGAAAGATGTGGAATTTAAGATTTTACAGCTGGAGAATGATTTTTTGAAATTTAAAAACGCCGGAAGATTAGATGATTAGAAAATTAGAAGATTGGATGTAAAGAGGTATTTTTTACAAACTACTTCTAATCTTCCAAACCTCTAATCTTCAAAATTACAGCCAAAATATTTCGATCGCAATATACGAAATTACTCTGAGAGTAATTTCGTAAGCGTAGCGTTGACCATCCGGGGGTTGGCTTTTCCGCGGGATTTTTTCATAACCGCACCTACCAACGCACCAATCGCAGACTTCTTACCCGACTTATAATCGGCAACTATTTTTGTGTTTTCGTCAATGGCTTCCTGACAAACTTTTATAATAGCACTCTCATCGGAAATCTGTACAAGACCTTTTTCTTTAACGATTACTTCAGGATCTTTGTTATCTTTAAACATATCTTCAAAAATGGTCTTTGCTATTTTACCGGATATCGTTCCTTTAGAAATTAAAAGGACAAGTTTACCGATATTTTCAGGCGAAATAGGAGACTGTTTTATTGCCAAATCGGATTTATTAAGTTTCCCGAGAAGTTCGGTAATTATCCAGTTGGCAACAAGTTTTGCACCGTCTTTGGAATTTTGTGCAGCTTTAAGTGCAGTTTCATAATAATCTGCAAGAGCTTTATCGGAAATTATTATATCGGTATCATATTCGGAAAGACCTAAATTATTTATAAGTCTTGCTCTTCTTGCTTCGGGAAGTTCCGGAATATTTTTCTTAATATTGTTGATAAATTCGTCGTCCAAGTTTACTGGAACAAGGTCCGGATCCGGGAAATATCTGTAATCGTGGGCATTTTCTTTGGAACGCATAGATTTTGTCACTTTCTCGTTGGCATCCCAAGTTCTTGTTTCCTGTATTACTCTTTGGCCTGACTCTACAACTTCTATCTGTCTTTGAACTTCGTAAGCAAGTGCTTCCTGCACGCCGGAAATGGAGTTCATATTTTTAAGTTCGGCTTTCGTTCCGAATTCTTTCTGACCGAAAGGTCTGATACTGATATTGGCATCACATCTGAACTTTCCTTCTTCCATATTGCAGTCGGAAGCTTCAACATACTCAATTAAGTTTTTAAGAGAAGTTAAATATGCTGCCGCATCTTCCGGAGAACGCATATCGGGTTCGGAAACTATTTCCATTAAAGGAACTCCGGTTCTGTTGTAATCAGCCAAAGAATAATCAAGCTGACGAGAGCCGATATCGTGAATAAGTTTTCCGGCATCTTCTTCAAGATGGATTCTTGTAATACCGATACTTTTTGTTTTTCCGTCAACGGTAATATTTATTTTGCCATGCTCGCAGAAAGGAAGCTCGTATTGAGATATCTGATAATTTTTCGGTAAATCGGGATAAAAATACTGTTTTCTTGCAAAGACAGACTTTTTGTTTATCGTGCAGTCCAAAGCAAGCCCTGTTCTGACGATAAGTTCTACCGCATGTTTGTTTAATACCGGAAGAACGCCGGGCTGACCTGTGCATACAGGACAGATATTTGTGTTAGGCGGGCAATGAAATTCCGTAGAACAGTTACAGAAAATTTTTGTTTTTGTTTTTATTTGTGAGTGAACTTCAAGCCCTATAATTACTTCATATTTGTTATTCATATTTTTATCCTCGTCAAAATTCTTATTTTACATTATATTTTAGGAAACTCTTTATGCCAAGCCGTTGCCTGCTGGAACGCATACGCCGTCTTAAACATAGTCTGTTCATCAAAATTTTTGGCTAAAAGCTGCATTCCTATAGGAAGCCCTTTTTGCGAGAATCCGCAAGGTAAACTCATTCCCGGAATTGCCGCCAAGTTACAGGAAATGGTGAAAATATCGGACAAATACATCTGCAAAGGATCTGAACTTTTTTCACCTATTTTAAATGCCGGTGTCGGTGCAGAAGGAGTAAGAATTACATCAACTTTTTCAAAAGCTTTTTCAAAATCCTGTTTAATTAATGTTCTTACTTTCTGTGCTTTACCGTAGAAAGCATCATAATATCCCGCAGAAAGTGCATATGTGCCAAGCATTATTCTTCTTTTAACTTCAGCACCAAAGCCCTGCCCTCTGGATTTTTGATATTCATCAAGCAGGTTTGTGCAATCCGCTCTGAAACCGTAACGAACGCCGTCGTATCTTGCAAGGTTTGCGGAAGCTTCCGAACAACATATAATATAGTAA
>CAJOOL010000182.1 GCA_905236115.1 uncultured Endomicrobiia bacterium | reverse complement strand
TCCCGAACTGCCTCATCTTCTTTTTCCCCTCTTTCTGTTTTTCAAGGAGTTTTCTCTTTCTGGTAATATCACCGCCGTAGCATTTTGCAAGAACATCTTTCCTCATAGCGGAAATTGTTTCTCTGGCTATAATCTTATTATTTATTCTGGCCTGTATCGGTATTTCAAACATGTGGCGTGGGATAATACCTCTCAACTTTTCCGTTAAAAAATGTGCTGCGGTCTGAGCCTTTTCTCTGTGGACGATTACCGAAAATGCGTCAACAACTTCTCCGTTGACGAGAATTTCCAGCTTTACCAAATCTCCCTGCTGCGGAGCAATATGTTCATAATCAAAAGAAGCATAACCTTTTGATACGGACTTCAAAGCATCATAAAAACCGACGATAATTTCGGCAAGAGGAATTTCATATTTCAATATTGCGATTTTCATATTCACATATTTCATATCAACCTGTCTGCCTCTTTTCTTCTGACATAAATCCATCAGCCCGCCCAAATATTCCGTCGGCGAAACTATTGTTGCCATAACATACGGCTCCCAAATTTCCTGTATCTCGGAATTGTTCGGGAACTTGGCAGGATTATCTATCGTAACCATTTGATTTTTCGTTTTAATTTTATAGATAACGTTCGGAGCGGTAACAAGAAGATTTAAACCGAACTCTCTTTCCAGCCTTTCGCGGACAATTTCCAAATGAAGATGTCCCAAAAAACCGCACCTGTAACCGAAACCCAAAGCTACGGAAGTTTCAGGAATGTAAGAAAGAGACGAGTCCGAAAGCTGAAGTTTTTCAAGTGCAACTTTCAAGCTGTCATAGTCGGATGTGCTGTAGGGATAAAGCCCTGCAAAAACGAAAGGATTAACTTCCTTATATCCTGCATGCGGATGTTTGGTAGGCCTTGAAACTTCGGTAATCGTATCGCCGATTTTTACATCCTGTATCGTCTTAATACCTGCCACCACGAAGCCCACTTCACCTGCGGAAAGTCCGTCGGATTCAACGGGTTTTATTTTCATATAACCGACTTCCAGCACTTCATACTGAGCACCGGAAGCCATAAAAGTAACTTTCATTCCTTTTTTTATTGTTCCGTCAAAAACCCTTATAATAATAACAACGCCTTTATAAGAATCATAAAAAGAATCAAAAATTAAAGCCGACAGCGGTTCCTGCGGATTGCCTTGCGGTGCGGGAATATTTTTGATAACGGAATCCACTATTTCGTTTATTCCTATTCCCTCTTTTGCACTTGCAAGGATAGGCTCGTCCAACACTTCCAAAGCATCCGTCATTTGTTCGTAAGCGGAATCAATATCTGCCGTAGGCAAATCTATTTTATTTATTACGGGAATTATTTTTAAATTGGCATTTTTTGCAAGCATGGTATTTGCAAGTGTCTGTGCTTCCACACCCTGCGAAGCGTCTATCACCAGCAATGCTCCCTCGCAGGCTTCCAAAGCACGCGACACCTCATAAGTAAAGTCCACATGTCCCGGAGTATCTACAAGGTTTAAAATATACTCCTGTCCGTCTTTATCTTTATACTGCATTCTGACGGCTTTTGCTTTAATGGTGATACCGCGTTCTCTTTCCAGCTCCATACCGTCAAGAATTTGATCTTTCATTTCTCTTTTTGAAATCGTTCCGGTATATTCCAGCAGCCTGTCGGCAAGCGTGCTTTTTCCGTGGTCTATGTGTGCAATGATACAAAAGTTTCTGATATTTTTCATTTTCGTTCATCCTGAGGAAACGCCGAATACTTCAACAATAACCGGCAGCATTTCCAAAAAAATATATTTCTAAAATGATATAAAATTTTATTTTTATCGTCAATTTTTGTTCATAGATTTATCTTTTTGTGCTTTTCGGTATATTTAGCAAACAGATTTATTGAAATAAACAGAAGCACTGCAATCGTTATCATTAAATATCTGCTGAAAACGACCAAACCGAAAATATTCAGTATCGTGTTTGTCAGCACAATAAAAGTAACTATCGCAAAACTTTTATTGACATATTTTTCATAACCGTTGGCAAGAATTTTGTTATGAATTTTTATTCCCAAAGGAAAGCCTATCATTCCGCCGGCAGCGATCAATAAAGACATTGTTATAATCGTCATATCGGCTTTTCCGTCGGAAAAAGTGTAATACATTCCGCCCGTAAATGTGGTTATCAATAATAAAACTCTTATACATTTTGCCGTTATGGCTTCCGGAACTTTATAAATATTTGCAAGTATCGGTCTGAAAAATATAGCTCCGCCCACACCCATTACCGAGCTGAATACGCCGACGACATTTCCCATAAAAAAGGCGGCTAAAGATTGCTCATGCGTTATGTGAGGAACTTTAGTTTCGTATTCGCTTGTTTTACCGAACAGCACCGTTAATCCCAAAGTCATCATAAAAAAACAAAAAATTACAAGGAGTGCTATGGAACCGAAACGTTCATAAAAAAATCTGTTGACCATTTTTCCGCTGAACGCCAAAAGGAATGCTCCAAACCCTAAAGGAATAACCAGCCTTGTTGCAACGGATTCTTTTTTCCATTCCAAGGCTTTAATATCTTTTATGACGGACATCAATATAGACGGCACCATCTGCAAAAGCCCGACACCGACGGCCTCGTTCGGAGTAAAACCGAAAATAAGCATAGTAGGAACTATCAGCCATCCGCAGCCTACCCCCCAGTATCCGCCGGAAAACATCCCGATGAACCCGATTAGAGGAAATAATATATATATCATAAAAATTTTTCTCCAAAAATTTTTTTAGCTGAGCCGAAAATGCTTTGCATTTTCTTAGGGAAACGCTGATTAATTATGAAAGAGCAAAGCCCGAAGCAGATTTTGCCTATAAAGAGGCGGTTGAACCGCTTCAAGCGGAACTTCG
>CAJOOL010000181.1 GCA_905236115.1 uncultured Endomicrobiia bacterium | reverse complement strand
TTTGTGTTTAATATCAACTGCGAGATCCCCGACAGAGACACTCGGGGATGACAGACTTAAGAGGCAGATTTTTTGCTTCGCAAAAAATCTGTTTTGTTTATCGGGGGCTAAGCGGTGGTTCACCGCGTCCCCATTTCCTCTTTCTGTCGTTCGTCGTTTTCAACCTTTCAACTTTTCAACCATTCAACAGTCTCTTCAACTGCGGGATCTCCGACAACGACACACGCGCAACATCGCGGGGATGACAGACTTGTTTAAAGAGCTCCTCAGCCATACCAAAAAACTCCGTTTTTTGGTATACTGTCGCCGAGAGATAAAAATTTCGGCAAAAGATTTTATCTTTTTTACGGGCTGTTGCTATGTGGCAACTCGCTCGGCGTTGAGTTTTTTATATCTTAGAAATTCTGTTAAATTATGGTTATATAAATTAACCTTATGATTTCATATTATACAATATACGAAACCATAAAGTCAATGACTTTTTTTATAATAATGACTTTTTTTGTAATGCGGAGTTTTTATGAAAACTGAAGAGACATTTTTCGTGAAGCGGTTTAAAAGAATTATGTTTGAAAGAGGTTTTAATCAACAGGATTTATCTGAAAAACTCGGTATATCAAGAACCATGATAAGCAGGTGGCTGACAGGCGTAAGAAACCCGAGTTTGGGTTCTTTAAAAAAAATATCGGCGGTTCTGGATGTTCCGCTGAATTATTTTATAGAAAGTTCTTCTGAGGAAAACAAAACGAAAGCGGAAAATATAAGAGAAGATAAAAACTGTTCCGATATTAATTCCATAACTTCAAGGATAGATTTATTGAATGAAAAAAACAGAGTTTTGGAAGAAGCCGTTAAAAGGCATGATACGGAAAATATTTTGTTAAACAAAGAAATAGAATATCTTAAAAAAGAAATTGATTTGTTGAGGAAACTCCAACCTGTATAATGGACAATGAACGACTAATGACAACGGCAATTTATAATTTACAATGAAATGAACAACAAGATTGCTTCGTTGGCACATCGTGCCGCCTCGCAATGACGGCAGTGTCGTTGCCGTTTTTCAACCTTTCAACCCTTCAACTCTTCAACTTTTCAACCGTCGTTCCCAGCCGTCTAATCTCATATCTTCTGGCAACGTTTTTGTTTCTCACGGTTTCCTGCCTTTTCACATCCGAAGAAAGATTAAAAACTGAAGAGATATTTGTCGGGATACTTCCGTCTTCGTGCGGTTCATAAACAAACGCACCTTTCTTATAAGAAGAAAAATCTTTCGGCATACCCCAAATTTCAAACTGCGTTTTTTTGGAATTGTTATTATATCGGAAAGTTTTGATTTTATTTCTTGTAAAATAAGCTATTGAAGAAGACAGCTGATGTTCGGGAGTAATGACATAATCATAACCGTCCGCCAACAAAACCTCTGCAAGTTCTTTGTATCCGTAGAAATAATTAGTCGCATCGGCAACGGCCTGCTTGTCGGAAAATTTGTATAAAGGAATTATGGTATACTTTGCATGCAGCCCGACAAGAACGGAAGCAAAAATATTGAAAATCAACGCACCGATAACGAATTTCTGTTTTAACGACAGAGGTATGGATGTATAAATGCTTGGATGTATGGGAATGACGGAACGGCGGAACTCCAGCTTGAAATTTTCGGCAATAACGGCTGAAGAACCGACAAACCAATTTGCGGCAATTATTGAAAAAGTAAAGTATGCAGGTATCGGCCAGTTGCCGCCGGGAAGACGCTTTAAAGCCGTAACCACATAAAATAAAATCACCGGAACAGAAAACGCCGCAAGGAAAATTTTTCTTCTGTCTTTTGAAAATAAATATTTTATACCGATGTAAAGAACCGGAAAAAACAAAACAACATTGAACACCAAAGCCTGCGTTCCCAAATATTCAAAAATATAATTAAATCTTATGCCGTTGTTGGAAAGCCCGTGACCCAGCTGATAAGAAAACGACGCCCAGCCGTGCTGCCAATTCCAAAATACTACAGGAAGAAAACAAACAATTGAAATAATTGCTGCAAGATACATACGATAACTTTTAAACCAAGTCCATTTTTTCGCAAAAACAATATAAATAAATAAACTCATTACAAATAAACAGGCGGTGTATTTGGAAAGCATAGCCAGCCCGAAAAACAGACCGACAGGATACCAAAAATTTTGATTTTCCGTATCAATAAGTTTCCACACATAATACGCTGCAAGCGATAAAAACAAAAATACCGGCGTGTCAGGCGTAATTAAAATGGAAGCCGTAAAAAGTATCGGCATGGAATGCAGAATTATCACGGCGGCACTTGCAATTGTTTCACTGTTAAAAAGTTTTTTTACAAGCTTCCACAACAAAATACTTAAAATCACGGTAACGATTACGCTTGAAAATCTGACGGCAATTTCACTGTCGGAAAATAAAGTGGTAAGTTTAATAAAATATGCCACCATAGGTGCGTGGTCATAATAACTTAAAGCTAAAAATTTTGACCACAGCCAGTAATAAGCCTCATCGGAATGTAAAGGAAGCGAAGAAATAAATATTTTCCACAAAACCGAAACCGCAATAAAAATAACGGTATTTTTAAAATTAAAAATTTTTTGCAAATTAAAATTCTTTGTCACTTGCCCCCCAAATAATAAACCATACCAATATCAAACCTGCCGTTACAGGAATAAACTGTTCCGCCGTTGCCGTATTTGACAAA
>CAJOOL010000180.1 GCA_905236115.1 uncultured Endomicrobiia bacterium | reverse complement strand
TTTACAAAACAATTTCTTTATTGAAAATTCAGCTAAACATAATATTATTAAAAGCAAATTCATATTATTTTTTTGTCAATAAATAATTCCTGTAATACAGGCAAATATCCGTTAAAACTAAAGAAAAGTTAAAAATATATAAATAAAAAACACCGTCCATATTGTAAACGAATTTATGCAGCATACCTGCAATATAACCTATTTCTACAACAAACATAAACAACAGGCTTTTGCCTGCGTTCTGACGGGATGTATAACTTTTATATATTGAAAACGGCCACGCACTTGCAAAACACAACAACATTATTATTTCAAAAATACTCATTATTATTCCTTTTAATAATTTAAGGAAACGCTGATTAATTCTGAACGGAAACCTTGAGGCATATTTTGCCTCTCCATAAATATGCTATCGGAACAATAAATAAATATCATAAACGAGAAAAGTTGTCAATAGAATTAGACAAAAGTTATCAATAAAGTTGGGAAAAAGTTAATATGTTTCGGTTTTTATTTATATTATTTTTATATAAAATATTATTAAAAATCAATAAGGAAAGAGTTTATTTTTCCGTTCGTAATGGTGTTGGATATTGATAAGGTTTAAATAAGATTTCATTTCTTTGGCATACTCTGAGGGAACGTTGTTATGTCGGTATAAACGACCTTTTATCTGAACAACAGCTTCCAAAGAAAGCGAATCATAAAAACCCATGTATAAATTTTTCCTGGGGCTCGGCTGCGAAAACAGAGAATCCCCGAGGAAAGAATTCTGAACGTTTTTCATATTCAACAGATTTAAAAAGGTCGGTGCAAAATCCAAAGAAGTTCTGAAATTCGTATCAAAAATTTTCGGCAGACACTTAACCGGACAGTAAATCAACAGAGGAATTTTATCCATAAAACAATAAATTTCTTCATTGCCGAAAAGTGCTTTGTAATCGTTTTCATGGAAAGTGCAGTGGTCTGTTGTTATGACCAGATAAGTATTTTGTGCATAAGGCGATGTCAGAAAATATTTTAAGAATTGTCCGATTTCGTAATCAAGATTATGTATTCTGTTCAACACTTGATTTTTCCCGTCTTTATATTTTTTACCATCGGGTAAAACATCTCTGAAAGCATGTGAACCGACATTGTATAAGCAGATAAATTTTTTGGTTTCATTATCGTTTTCATTGTCCGCCAAATATTGTTTTAATGACAGAAATATTCCCTTGTCCGACAGAGAAATATCATCCGTATATTTGCCGCTTTTTAGGAAAAGTTCACAGTTTTTTTCTGCATAGAACACTTCTTCAAAGCCCAGCATTTTAAGCATATCGTTGAACGGATTTTTATGAAAATGAGGTGAAAACATAACCGGCTTAAAACCGTAATTTTTTAACAGTTTCGGCAGGGAAGAATATTTTATCGCGGCTTCGTTTTCGTTTCCTGCACACAAAGGATATACTGAGCTGAGTGTGCCTATAATGCCTCTTACTGTTGCTGCTGTGTGATTGAAATAATTATTGAATTTACAGACGTTGGGATGCTCGGAAAATCTGTCAATATGAGGAGTAAGATTTTCAAATTCTCCTCCGTAACAGCCTAAAAATTTAGCCGATATTCCTTCCATAAAAATGATAATCACATTCGGCTTTTGAGGGGTTTCAAAATGCGTGTCGTTATTGTATGCGTAATCTTTCAAAAAAGGATATTGTTTATTCTTTTTATCTTTAAGAAATTCGCCCAAGTGAAGCTGTCTGTTCTGCAAAATATATTCGGAAAGATAAATTTTTGAAGCTGTGGATATGAGGCTGACGGCAGGGGCGTGTTCTCTTACTGTCGGGACGGCAAAAAATAAACAAGCCGCAAGAAAAAATATGAAAGATATGATACTTGTTTTGGCTGAAGTTTTTATTTTTATAAGGTGGTATAAAATATAAAAATTTACCGCCGATAAGATAAATATTGTTGATAAAATAAGCCCGTTAAATTTGGTAAAATGGTATTGGTATTCGTGAATATTTTCCAGAGCTATTGCAGGAAGAAGACTGCCGGTAAGATAAAACGTTATACCCTGAACGATGTAAACCGCCGACAAAAAGATAAGGGCAAAAAAGTATAAAGTTTTTAAAATTTTGATATGTTTGCCTGAGGAAAATAAGATGTGGAAAAATAAAAATACAAAACAGCATTCAGAAAAAGAAGAAAACAGATATGAAAAATTTTCGGCAATTTTATAAAAGTTAAAACTGTTATGAAGTAAAACCGGAAATAAGAATAAAAGATAAATATAAAGTCCACACAAATAAAAAAATTTTTTCATATAAGTTTATTTTTTGTTTTTTTGAGACATCTCAATAAAATTATCAATCGCTTTTTCCACATCCAAAGTATGAAACATAAAATAATTTCTTGTTACGATATCAAGAATTTCTATTTAAACAAATCCAGATAACCGTTCAATTCATAATATCTGTTTCTGTAAGTATTTGTTTTTTCTTTTAAAATATTTAATTTGACTAAGTCTTGAATTAATGCGTTTGCCTTGCCGAAAGAACAATTCAATTTTTCTGCCGCAGAACCTATATTCAATATCGGTTCACCAAACATATTTCGAATCAATTCCTTGGCGGAAGTGGCTTTATGTCCCAGCTGCAAAATAGTGGTATCAATTTTTTCCTTATAAGTAATAATATTTTTCAATGTTTTTTGTCCATTCTGAGATGTTTCAATTACACCCGACAAGAAAAATTTAATCCATTGTTTTATATCATTGCTGTGTCTTACCATCGTCAAGCTGTCATAGTAACTTCCCTTGTGTTTTTCAAAAAAATTTGAAATATACAAGGCAGGTTTTGAAATAATATTTTTAGATATTAACATTAAAGGAATTAACAGTCTGCCCATTCTGCCGTTGCCGTCGCAGAAAGGATGAAGAGTTTCAAACTGATAATGAAAAATTGCTATTTTTATTAAAACGGGAATTTGTAAATCTTCATTATGCCAAAATTTTTCCAAGTCCGATAACAAATCAGGCAAATCCTGAAAATGAGGCGGAACAAAAAAAGCGTTTTGTAAATTTGAACCTCCTATCCAGTTTTGGCTTCTTCTGATTTCTCCGGGGTTTTTGTATTCGCCACGAACTTTTGATAAAAGTATTTCGTGAATTTTGCAAATCAATCTTAAAGATATAGGTAAAGTTTTTAATTCTTCCTGAGCAAAATTTATGGCTTTTATATAATTTTGAATTTCCTGCCAATCATCCCTTTTTTCCGGAAGGACAACTTCTTTCGGGGAAACGGCTTCATCCATAGTTGTTTGAGTTCCCTCTATTTTCCCGGAAAGGGTAGCCTCTTTATAAATGTGCATTTTGATAAATAAGTCTATATCGGGCGTAAACTGTGAGAATGCTTCCAATTGTCCTAAATATAAAACGGCTTTTTCCAACAGAATTAAAATATCTTTATCGTCAATTTTGAAGCTGCGATTGATTGTATTAGGTAAAAAACTTTTATATTCTAATTGCTGTTTGTAGGTTCCTGCATTGAAATTGTTCATAATATTCAGCGTTTCCTTAATCAGCGTTTTCTTTATATCATTATTTCAAATTTTGGGTGTTTTTTGAAATAAGAAATTTTCTTATTTCAATTTTATACTATTTTTTGAAATAAGTCAATGTCTTATTTCAAATTTTGGGTGTTTTTTGAAATAAGGATTTTTCTTATTTCAATTTTTAGGCATTTTTTGAAATAAGAGAATGAGAATGGCGGTTGAGAAACTGAGAACGGCAAACGGCAATTTAGAATTTACAATGTATAATTGAACGGCGGAAAGCAGAGAAAAGATTTTTGTTCTTAACTCTGCTTTCTTGGCTCGGTCAACGCTATGTATTGACCTTTTTATTTTTTTGCAGTAAATTTTTAAGTAAAATTGTTGCCGTTCTGTTTGTTTTATTGTTTAAATTTTATAACCTGCCTATTCCTTCCGTGTATTCATAAAAAGTGACACCTTTTGTTATATTGTAATCAAACTCAAGTCTGTTTCCGTGTCCGTTATCTTTCAATTCTTTAGGAAATTTTACACCAGCATAATATCCCGATTTTAAATCATATCTAGAATCAATATTAATATGAAAGCTTGTAAAATATTTATTACTTTGAGTATCTATTCCTAAAATAACCTTCCAAGCAGATATCGGACCTCCGTTACTAGTTGCAATAAAATTGCCGTATTCAGAGTAATAAGATTTTTCAGCGGAAATAATTGTTCCCAACAACGCATAACCTTCAGACATTTTCGCCTTATCCACGTAGCCTCTATAAATCGGCACACTGATTACTGACAGAATAATGACAATGGCGATA
>CAJOOL010000179.1 GCA_905236115.1 uncultured Endomicrobiia bacterium | reverse complement strand
GGTTTATATGTCTTTAATAAGAAAGATTCTCTTGTTGACATAATAAACAAACTTAAAAACGGCGAAAATAAAAACGTAAAAGTAACAATTCCCGAAGGGTTCAATATAAAACAAATCGCACAGGTACTAAATGAAAAAAATGTTTGCGATAAGGAAAAGTTTATCAGTCTTGCAAGAGAAAAAATTTTGGAAGGATATTTGTTTCCCGATACGTATTTCTTTACTCCGCAAAGTGACGAAAAAGATATAATAAAAATTATGAGTGAGCGTTTTAATAAGTTTTGGACTGCCGAAAAAGAAGACAGGTTAAGACAGATAAACAGAACTAAAAAAGAAGTTATAATACTTGCCTCAATTGTTGAAAAAGAAGCCGTTTCCGACGAGGAACGCCCGATAATTGCAGGTATATTTTATAACAGACTTGCAAAAAAAATGAGGCTGGAATCCTGTGCGACTGTGCTCTATGCCATGGGAGTAACAAAAGAACGTTTGACGTTTGATGATTTGAAACTGGAATCCCCGTATAACACGTATAAGTACGGAGGGCTTCCTCCCGCCCCGATATGCAGCCCCGGAGCAAAAGCAATAGATGCCGTTTTGTATCCTGCACAAACGGACAGTTTGTATTTCGTTTCAAAAGGCAACGGAACACATTATTTTTCTTCAACATTTGAACAGCACATAAAAAACAAAATACAATCAAAAAAGAAAAATAGAAATTCATAATATTTTTTTCCTATACAAAAATTTTTATTTTTGGTATAATAGGCGAAATTTTTATATTATCGGTATGAAAAAATAATAAAAATACCGTAAAAAAAGGAGAAACAAATGTTAAAAAACAAAAAAGGACAGGGAATGGTAGAGTATATTCTTATAATTTTTTTGGTAGTAGTTGTTGTAATTGCCGCAGTAAAAATATTCGGCGGAAAAGTAAATACCATGTTTAGTCAAACAAATGAAAAAATTTCTTCCACTGCAAATGTAAACTAACATCCGAATAAAAAACATGAAAAAAAATATTTTATTTGTAATTATATTTTCGCTGCTTTCGGCAGCATTTGCTTCGCTCTATTTATATGATTCCGGACAGAAAAATAAAAGTATGTCCGAACCCGTAAAGACGATCGTTGCCGCACAAAAAATCGGACAGGGCGAGACGATAACTTACGATATGCTGAAAGAAAAAATAGTTCCGAAACAATACGCACAGCCGAAATATATTTCAGATAAGAAAGATTTTTATATTGACAATAATCCCTATTTTATATCCGCCGTTCAGATAGAAGACGGCGAGCAGATTACATCGTCAAAAATAATTCCCGTGTCTTTTTCAAACGGAATATCCAACATTATTCCTGAGGGAAAAAGAGCAATAACTTTGATTTTTGATGCAATGGAAGTAAAAGGAATAATTTCTGCAGGAAACAAAGTGGATTTGTTGTCTATTGTTGAATATGAAAATAAAAACCGAGATTCCGAAGAAGCAGCCTGTGTCGTTGCCGAAAATCTTTTGGTTTTATCCGTAGGTTCTCATGTAATGGGTTCGGTAAACAATGATGCGGAAATGCAGGTTTCGGTAAATATTCCTGTAACGCTTTCGGTATCGGTAAATCAGGCACAGAAAATTATTCTTGCACAGGAAAAAGGAACAATAAAAATAATTTTAAGAGCTCTTTCCGATAACAGTTCGCAGCAGAATATACCTGTAAAAATAAATGATATTTGCGAAGATGCCGCACAGAGCGGTCATTATAAGATAAAAGAATCTGACGATAAACAGGCTTCGTTAAATATGAAAAATATGCAGAAAAGACAGAAAGAAGTAAATGATATTTTAAATAAATATTACAGGAAATAATGGAAAACAGCAAAGTTGTTTCAATTTGTCAGACGGATAATCCTCAAAATGTAAATGTTCTGTTAAGAGGGTTATCCGTTTTGTCTTTAAAAAATAACAAAAAGAATGTCGTCATAGATTTTAGAACCAATGCAAATTTGCTGTGGTCTTATTACGGCAGAACCGATATTAAATATTTGGATGATATTTTAAATATAATATCCGATATTAATCTGCCTATGCTTAAAACATATCTTAACAACAATAATGATGTCCTGTGTGTTAAAGATATTCAAAAAATTTTATCAAATGACGGTTTTGTTTATGTAATAAAAACTTTATCGGAAATTTATGATTATATTTTTATTTCTTATAATCTTTATGACGAAAATTTAAAAAAACTTTTAAATTTTTCCGATATCGTTTTAATGCCTGTTTTAAAAGAGCCTGTATCTTTGACGAATTATAAAAATATCGTTTCAAATATTACCGCATATTATAATAAAAATATAAATTTCGTTCCCGTAGTTTTTAAAACGGACATAGATTATAATATTGACGAAAACGAGTCCGAAATCTTTCCGAAGAATTCTTTAAACATAACTTTTTCTTTGCAGATTTTGCAGCAGGTTCAAAACAGTAAGTTTATGTTTAACGATAATAACAATGATTTTATTAAAGATATAAATAAAGTTATTGATTTTATCAATGTTTACGGACAAAAAAATTCCGACAATAAAAATTTTTATCTTCCTAATTCGGCTCAATACTTTCTTTTAAAAGAAAGACTGCACAAAGATTTGATTTGTGAAATGAAAGAATATTCAAACGAGCAGGATAAAGATGTTTTGGCTGATGTTATACGGCTGAAAATTGCGGAACTTCTTTTAAAATATAAAATTGATATTGCTTTTGATGTAAAAGAAATTTTGATAAAAGAGCTTATAGATGATATTGCGGGGCTTGGCGTAATAGAAGATTTGATTTCCGATGAAACCGTTACGGAAATTATGGTCAACGGATATGAAAATATTTATGTTGAAAGAAAAGGAAAAATAGAAAAAACCGATAAGAAATTTTCCGATGTTGAAAAACTTAAAATTGTCATAAACAGAATAGTTTCTTCCGTCGGCAGACATATTGATGAAGCTTCCCCGATAGTTGATGCAAGGCTGAAAGACGGTTCCAGAGTAAATGCCGTAATTGCTCCCGTATCTTTACAAGGACCGGTACTTACCATAAGAAAATTTTCAAAACATAAATTATACGGACAGGATCTGATAAATTACGGTTCAATAACTCCCGAAATGCTGGACTTTTTAAAAAATGCCGTATCGCAGAAAAAGAATATTCTTATTTCCGGCGGAACAGGTTCCGGGAAAACAACTTTATTAAATATAGTTTCTTCTTTTATCGGCAGCAAAGAAAGAATTGTTACCATAGAAGATTCTGCGGAACTTCAGCTTCAGCAGGAACACGTCATAAGGCTGGAGTCAAGACCGAAATCTTTAGAGGGAACATCGGAAATCAGTATAAGACAGCTTGTCGTAAATTCTTTAAGAATGAGGCCCGACAGAATTATTGTCGGCGAGTGTCGTGCAGGCGAAACGCTGGATATGCTGCAGGCAATGAATACGGGACACAGCGGTTCCATGACAACAGTTCATTCCAATTCCTGTAAAGATGCTGTTTCAAGGCTGGTTGTAATGTCTCTTATGGCCGGGTTTGAACTGCCTGAAAAGTCCGTGGTTTCAATGATAGTTTCCGCGATAGATATTATAGTGCAGGTTTCAAGGTTTCCCGACGGTTCAAGAAAAATTTCCGAAATATCCGTTATTGAAAAAGATGAAAATACGGCGGACGGATATAAAATAATTCCGGTTTTTAAAATTTAAAAAAATGACACTAATTTATTTAATATTATTTTTCATATCAATATTTTTTCTGGTATATTTTGTTTTTGTATTGTTAAAGCACGGAAACAACGTTTTACCGCAAAATACCGTTTCCGGCGGTGATACGAAAAATAAGGTGAACAATAAAAGATTAAAAGTTTTTCTTTTTATTTCCGCTTTTATTTTGATATCGCTTTTGTTGAATGTTATTTATGCACTTATAATAACTGTTGCGGCGGCGTATATTTTATGGAATGCTTCCGAAAACCGCAGACAAAAATATTCCAAAAATATTGATAAACAAATTTTTGAATTGATAAGGCTTTTCAGAAATTCCGTTTCGGCAGGTGAGTCTTTTGTCCAGTCAATAGATTCCGTATCAAAACAGATAAAAGAGCCGTTAAGCTCGGAATTTAAGGATATATTAAATAAAGTCAACAGGGGTATAAGTTTGGATACCGCACTGAAAAATTCCGCCGAAAATATTCAAAACGAACAATACGGTTTTTTTACGGATTCTTTAAGACTGTCTTTTTCTACAGGTATAAAAATGTCCGATATACTTTTAAAAATAGAAGAATCTTTAAACAGAAAAATGGCTCTTTCGGCAAAGGTGGATGTTCTTACTTCTCAGGTGCGTTTTTCCGGAAATATTGTAAGTTTTATACCGTTTGTTATTCTTTTTCTTGTTTATCTTTTTGAGCAGGATATGATTTCAACTTTGTTTACAACATTGCCGGGGAATATAATTTTGTTTATATGTATTATTATGATACTGACAGGTGCGTTTGTAATGAAAAAAATAGCGGATATAAAATTATGATATATTTTGTTTTATCTTTTATTTTTTGTTTTGCGGCTTTTTATGTTTTTTATTCCATGTTTGAAATTTTTATGTCAAAATTTTATTCAAAACAAAAATTTTATGAAAACAAAACCAGCGATAAAAGAAATATTGCTCTGATGCATTCGGTAAATTTTTCCAAAATTTTTGTTCCCGTTTTAAAAAAAATAAAATTTAAAATTTTTACCGATTACATAAATAAAATTGACAATATGCTTAAAATTTTTGATTTTGAAAACGGCTTGGAAATTAACGCGTATAATTTTGTTTTTATACAGATTGTTTGTTTTATTTTTGGATGTATCTGTTCGTTTGTTGTTTTCGGCAGTGATATATTTTTTATGTTCTGTCTGGGTGCGGTGTTTTTAATTCTTCCGTATTTAAAATTGACGGAACAGTATGACAAAATAACAACTTCCATAGTTAAACAGCTTCCCGATGCCGCCAACTTAATGGCCATAATGATTTATTCCGGAATAGATTTTAATTCTTCGTTAAACAAAATAGTAAATATTTTGGACGGATATTTAATAAAAGAATTTAAAATTATTCTTGATAAAGTTTCTTTGGGAATGGATGTAAAAACGGCTTTCAACGAAACGGCGGAAAAATATAATCTTTTACAGCTTAATACTTTTGTAAAAGCCTTAAATATTTCTTTGGATACGGGAACCGGTTTGACCGACAGTTTATATAAAATTGCCGAACAGATAAATAACGATAATGTTACCGCAGCGGAAAAGAAAGCTCATGAAGCTCCGATAAAAATGCTTATTCCAATGACGCTTCTTATTTTGCCGACGATATTTATTTTGCTTTTTGCTCCGTTTGTTATTTCGTTTATCAAATCGGGTTCCGTTTTATAGCTTTTTTAAAATTTTGTAAGGTGCAATAAAATTTATGGATAATAATCAAAATATTTTTATTTCCGCCGGTGATATATCCGGTGACATTCACGCAGCCAATTTAATAAAAGAAATTAAAAAAATTTATTTTTCAAAAAATAAAAATGTTAAAGTTTTTGCCGTCGGCGGAAACAACTTAAAATCCGTTACGGACGGATTTGTTGAAGATATAGTCAATATAAATGCGTTCGGTTTTTTTCCTTTAAAACAGGTCTTTTTTTTAAAGAATGTTTTAAAGAAAATAAAGCGGATTTTTCTTGAACAAAAAATTTCCAAAGTAATTCTTGTGGATTATTACGGTTTCAATATTCATATTGCAAAAGCGGCACATGAAATGAAAATTCCCGTAATTTATTTTGTTGCTCCGCAGGTGTGGGCATCCAGAAAATACAGAATAAAAAATATCGCAAAATATGTTGATGTTGTTTTTCCGATATTTCCTTTTGAAGTTGAAATGTATGAGAAAGAAAATGTTAAAGCGTTTTTTGAGGGAAATCCCGTAGCGGATTTGGTTCCGGAAACGGAAAATTTAAAGTATAAACCCGGTAACGATAAAAAAATAACCGTGGGATTGTTTGCCGGAAGCAGAAAAAACACCGTCAAAAGACATCTTCCGATAATACTTGAAACGGCGGAAATTTTAAAAGAAAAAATTAATGCCGAATTTATTTTGTTTTCGCTTGATAAACCCGAAGCGAAAATTCCGGATTATATAAGGATAAAAAACGGTTCGGATTTTGAAGAAAGAAAAAAAATTGATATTGCCGTTTGTCCGTCGGGAACGGTAAGCTTGGAAAATGTTTTAATGGGTATCCCGATGGTTGTAATGTATAAACTTTCATGGGCTAATTATATTTTGGCAAGGCTTATTGTAAGGGTAAAATATATTACGCTTGCAAATATTCTTCTTGATAAAGAAATTGTTCCTGAATGTATACAGCATAAAGCATCGCCGGAATTTATTTCAAATAAAGTTTTGGAAATTTTAAAGCCTGAAAAGTATAATGAAGTAAAAGAAGAATTTTTTCATCTCAGGCAAATTCTTGGAAATAAAGGCGTTTACAAAAGAGCCGCACAAAAAATATACGATTTGTTTTAAACGGAGATACTTTTTTATTGGCAAACAATATAAAAAGTAGTATAATATATCAGTATTAATTCTAAAAATTATAAATTGTAAATTATAAATTGTTTTTTTTGGTTGGGGGAAAAATGAAAAGTTGTATAACTTGTCTTTTTCAAGGGGATAACACTGTTGACCCGAACGGTGAGGGAAAAGTATTTTGTATGATGGGCTGCAAGTGGAAAAGAGAACAGGATTCTTGTCCGGAGTTTGTGGAGTATGCGGATTTAAGTAAAGAAATAAGATTGGCTTATGCCATGCAAAAAGGCGGCAACAAAACGGATAACGGTATGAAAACTTTGATAAAGTCCAATTGGGTTACAATGGTTGCCACATTTATAATTTCTTTTATATCTTTTTTAATTTTGGTCAAATTTTTTGATAAATATATATTTTAGCTGAAGAGGTCAATATCAGATGAAATTTTTGGTTATAGGCAGTGGCGGAAGAGAGCATGCCATTATTTGGAAACTTTCTCAAAGTAAAAAAATTGAAAAGATTTACTGTGCACCGGGAAATGCCGGAATTGCCGAACAGGCTGAGCTTGTAAATATAAAAGTTGACGATTTTGAAGCTCTTGCAAAATTTGCACTTGAAAACAAAATAGATTATACGTTTGTCGGTCCGGAAGTTCCTTTGGCACTTGGAATAACGGATTTTTTTAATTCCAAAGGATTAAAAATTTTCGGCCCGTCCAAAAAAGGTGCGATGCTTGAAGCAAGCAAAACTTTTGCAAAAGATTTTATGAGAAAATATAACGTTCCGACGGCGGAATATAAAACTTTTAACGAATTTTCGGCAGCTGAAAAATTTCTTAAAGAAGAATGGGACGAAAATAAAAAAGTAGTTGTAAAAGCTGACGGTCTTGCAGCAGGAAAAGGCGTAATAATGTGCCGAAACAGAGCTGAGGCACTGGAAGCATTAAAAGAAATAATGCAGGATAAATCTTTCGGTTCTGCAGGCGATAAAATAATTTTTGAACAGTGGCTTGAAGGACAGGAAACTTCCATTCTTGTTTTTACCGACGGAAAACATTTTTCAATAATGCCTGCGGCACAAGACCATAAAAGAGTCGGTGACGGTGATACCGGCTTAAATACCGGCGGTATGGGTGCTTATGCTCCTGCACCGGTAGCAACAAAAGAGTTATTAAAAAAAGTAAATGAAGAAATAATGCCGAATATTATTAAAGGACTGGAAAAAGAAAATATAGATTATAAAGGAATTCTTTATATCGGTTTTATGGTTGATAACGGAAATCCTTATGTATTGGAATTCAACTGCCGTTTCGGTGATCCCGAAACACAGGTTATTATTCCTCTTTTAAAAACGGATTTGGCAGACATTGTAGAACATACCGTTGCCGGAACTCTGGATAAAGTAAATATAGAATGGTCTGATAAATCGGCAGTCTGCGTAGTGCTTGCATCGGGCGGATACCCGGAAAAATATGAAAAAAATCTTCCGATATCGGGCTTGAATGATGTAAAAGAAGACGAAGCCGTTATTTTTCATGCAGGAACAAAAAGAGCCGACGACGGAAATATTTTAACTTCCGGCGGAAGAGTGCTTGTTCTTACTTCGGTTGCCGCCGATATAAAATCCGCAATTGATAAAGTTTATAAAACCGTTCCGAAAATAAAATTTGATAAAATGCATTACAGAAAAGATATTGCACAGAGGGCATTACAATGGATAAACAAAAAATAGATGTTGCCGTAATTATGGGTTCGGATTCCGACTTGCCGACGGTGGCCGAAACCTTAAAAATATTTGATAAGTTTGAAATAAAATACTCGGTAAATATTGCATCCGCACACAGAACTTCCGAATTTGTAAAACAGTGCGTAAATAGTGCCGTAAATAACGGAGCGAAAGTTTTTATAGCCGTTGCGGGTATGTCTGCCGCACTTCCGGGTGTAGTAGCTTCGGAAACAATTCTTCCTGTTATAGGCGTGCCGATGTCTTCGCAAAGTCTTGCAGGTATGGATGCACTTTTTTCCGTAGCACAGATGCCTCCGTCAATACCTGTAGCTTGTGTTTCTTTGGGAAAAGCGGGAGCCGTAAATGCCGCAATACTTTCTATGGAAATTCTTGCTTTAAGTGATAAAACCGTTGCCGAAAAACTTTTGCAATACAGAAAACAAATGAAAGAAAAAATTTTACAAAAAGATAAGAAATTAAACGAATCCGGCTATAAAAAATATTTGGAAGAGATGAAAGGAAATTTATAATTAAATTTATTGGATACAGACAATTAAACGCTGAATTATTCTAAAGACGGAATAAAGATAATCAGCGTTTTTTTGGTAAAAATTTAAAGGAAATACTGATTAATTATGAATGAGCAAAGCCCGAAGCAGATTTTGCCTATAAAGAGGCGGAACTTCGCAGGGATAATGGGCAATTTATCGCG
>CAJOOL010000178.1 GCA_905236115.1 uncultured Endomicrobiia bacterium | reverse complement strand
GCACAAGAAAATTTGAACTCAAAAATGTTGAGATATAGAAACGGATTAATAAGTCAGTTGGAGTTAAATGATGCAATATCGGATTTGAATGATTCAAATTTAATGTATGTTCAAGCTGTATATGATGCACATGTAGCTTTGTCGGACTTAAATTATGCAGTAGGAATGGAGATAGAAGAATGAGTAATGAAAATTTAAATCAGCAAAATTCCGGTCAATATCAGCAGGATGCTGCCGGTGACAAAAAGAAAAACAATTTAGGTGTAAAAATTTTTTGGGGATTTGTTGTCTTAATGGCAGTTTTGATTATTTATCATGTTGCATTTAAGAAAAATCCTGCCAAGATTTTGGACGATGTATCCAAGGATGTTTTTGTTGTTAAAACCGAGAAAGTTCAGAAAAGGGATTTAAAACATCAGTTGATAACTTCCGGTAACATTAAGGCTTTGAAAGAAGCTGTTTTATATCCCAGAATCAACGGAAAATTACAGAAAAATCTGTTAAGAGAGGGCGATAAAGTTAAGAAAGACCAGACTGTATCTTTGATAGACAGAGATGAGGTCGGAGCAACTTACAAACCGACCGTTGTTCCGTCAACGCTTTCCGGCGTGGTAGGAAGAATTTATCTTGACCCCGGTGAAAACGTTACCACTTCAACGCCTGTTGCTTTAATAGTAAATCAGTCGGTTCTGAGAATAAAAGTAGATGTTCCGGAAAGATATGTCAATGAAATTTATAAAGGACAGACGGCACTTCTTTCGGTAGAAGCCTATCCGGAACAGACTTTTGAGGCGAAACTGGATTTAATAAGCCCTGTAGTGGATTCTTCTAGCAGAAGTGTTGCCGTTGAGTTCAGAGCCAATAATTCCAACGGGTTATTAAAATCCGGAATGTTTGCAAGAGTGGATATTTCTTTAAAAGAAGTTAAAAATGTTTTGTCATTATCAAAAAACAGTATTTATGAAGACGAAAACGGCAAGAACTATGTTCTTGTTCCGTCGGAAGATAAAACGACCGCAATCAGAAAAGACATTGAAGTAAAATTTAAAAATAACAACAGCTGGCAAATTTCCGGGCTTGAAGACGGCGAAGAAGTTTTGCAGTTTGTTTACGGAATTAAAGATGGCAGCAAGATTGAAATAAAATAAAAATTTGCGGAGCAAATCTTCCAATTATCCAACGCTTCCAATCTTCCTAAAATTTTAGAGCTATAAAAAATGTAGGAGCAAGTAATGGCAGAAAATATTGAAAATAATAAGAAAGCAGAAAAACAGCACAGCGGTTTTGCCGCATTTTTTATTCACAGACCTGTGTTTACTATAATGATAAGCGTGTCGCTTATGTTTTTGGGACTTATGGGTTACAGAAATATGGGTGTCAGTATGTATCCCAGTATGGATATTCCGGCTACAATGGTTCAGACCGTTCTTGCAGGTGCAAGCCCCGAGGAAATAGAAACTTCCGTTTCAAAATATATTGAAGAGGGCGTAAACGAAATTTCCGGTGTTGACGAAATTCATTCTTACAACATGGAGGGTGTTTCGGTTATTTTCGTAAAGTTTGATATGGAAAAAAATGCCGATGTAGGCATTCAGGAAGTAAGAGATAAAATAGAACAAGTAAAATCCAAATTCCCAGACGGAACGGACTCGCCCGTTGTCTTAAAACTTGATATGGATGCACAAGCTGTTTTGAATGTCGTCGTAACGGGACAGCGTGATATTATAGAATTAACGGAGCTTGCAAAGAAGAAAGTTAAAGAAGTTATAGAAAACACTTCCGGCGTAGGTTCGGTAAGTATCGTCGGCGGAAGAGAAAGAGAAGTACATGTTACAATAAATCCTTTGAAACTTTATTCTTTGCAGATTCCCATAACGGATGTTATAAATGCACTGAAACAGCAGAATTTTGAAATTCCCGGCGGTAAAGTGGAACAGAATCACAGCTCATACAGTTTAAGAATTTTGGGAAGAGTTCCAAGCGTTGAAGATTTCAAAAATATTTTTGTTGCTACTAAAAACGGTGTTCCGATAAAACTTTCCGATGTTGCCGATGTTGAAGATAGCGGAGAATACGAAGAACAGAGCACGCAGCTTGATGGCATCCGTTGTGTTACTCTGGAAGTAACCAAACAGAGCGGTTCCAACACATTGAAAGTTATTGACGGCGTAAAAGAAAAAATTGAAACCATTAAGAAATCGCTGCCGTCAGATATGCATGTTTATGTGATGTCCGACCAGAGCGGCTCTATCAGAGCTTCCGTTAATACCGTATTGGAACATCTTTTCCTCGGTGCTTTTCTTGCAGGCGTAATGGTGCTTATTTTTATGGGCTCGCTGCGTTCAACTTTTATATCTTTCCTTGCAATCCCCATATCCGTAGTAGGTGCTTTCATTTTTATGAATATGAACGGTTTTACGTTAAACAATATTACTCTTCTCGGTTTGACGGTTGCAGTCGGTATTGTTATTGACGATGCAATCGTTATGCTGGAAAATATTTACAGGCACATGGAAAAATATAATAAAAAATCGGAAGATGCCGCCGTTGACGGTGCCAAAGAAATCACGGCTACGGTTGTTGCAACCACGCTTTCCATTCTTGTTATATTTTTGCCGCTTGCATATATGGGCGGTATGGTGGGAAGAGTTTTAAGCAGTTACGGCTGGACTGTCGTTTTTGCAATAGCTCTTTCCGGTATTGTTGCATTAACTTTGACACCTATGCTCTGTGCAAAAATGTTGAAGAAAACCGAGGGCGAAAACAAACTTGACAAAATCGTAACTTCAATAAATGAATATTTGGTAAAACTTTATATACCTGTTTTGAATTGGTCCATACATCATAAATTAATAATGGTTGTGCTTGCATTCTTATGTATATTTGCAATACTTCCCATGGCTAAAATTATGGGCGGTGAATTCTTCCCGGAAGAAGATTCAGGTAAAGTGCAGGTGCAGGTAAAGGCCGCAGAGGGAACCAGCTATCCCGATATGAGAAATATTTTAGGCCAGCTTGAAACCGATATAAGAAGACTTCCTTACATAAAAAGTATTCTTCTCGTTGCAGGAAAAGGCGGCGACGGATTAAGTTCTTTTTCAAATTCCAGCCCGACCAATAAAGGTTATTTGGAAGTGGAGCTTGAAGACAGACAGGCCAGACACGGATTAAAAACCAAAGATTATATCAAAAATATCAGAGAAATGATGAAAAAATATGACGGCTTAACGACGGCGGTTCTTGTCAGAAGCGAGGGAGCCGGAAACGGTAATAAGGCCGTTCAGCTCAGCCTTATGGGGCCGGATTTAACCAAATTAATCGGATATGCAAATTCCGTTAAAGAAAAACTTTCGCATGATAAACGTTTTATAGATTTAGATTTATCTGTTGATTTGGCAAAGCCGGAATACAGAGTGGTTATCAACAGAGATAAAGCCAATGTTTTGGGTGTTAATGTTGCGGCGGTTGCCGCAGCATTAAGAACCATGGTAGGCGGCGAGGACGATATAACGAAATACAAAGAGGGTGACGAACTTTATGAAGTCCGTGTCAGAGTTGCCGAAGAATACAGAAATACGAAAGAAGCGGTTTGTGCTTTGCTTATACCTGCAAGAATTGACGGCAAAGATACGGTAGTTCGTCTTGACAGCATAGCGGAGCTGGAAGAGGGTGTCGGTCCCAGCCAGATTAACAGAGTAGCAAGACAGAGAGAAGTAAGAGTTGAAGCAAATCTTAACGGACTTGATACAAGGTCTGCAATCAAGATAATGCAGGATACATTTAAGTCTTTAAACCCGGAGCCGGGATACGGTGTTATGCAGAGCGGTATGGCAAAGGAAATGGGTAAAATGTTCGTATCGTTTATGCTGGCATTTGTTTTGGCATTTCTGTTTAAATATATAATTCTTTGTGCATTAATGGAAAAATTCACTCATCCGATAGCCATTATTATCAGTCTGCCTTTAACCATTCCTTTTGCGTTGTTCGCATTAATGATAACCGGACAGACATTAAATATGTTCAGCTTACTCGGTATGTTTATGTTAATCGGCGTTGTCAGTAAAAATGCTATTTTGCAGACTGATTATACCAATCAGTTAAGAGCAAGAGGCTACGGCAGAACCAATGCAATACTTGAAGCCAACAAAGTAAGATTAAGACCTATTTTAATGACCACATTGACGCTTATCGTTTCCATGATACCTATGATGATTTCCAACGGCGAGGGTGCCGATGTCAGAAGAAGTTTGTCTATCGTTATCGTCGGCGGTCAGCTGCTTTCGCTGCTTGTTACTTTGCTTATGACTCCTGTTACATACATCATTATAGATTCTTTCGGCGACTGGGTTAAAAATAAAATTTCCGGTACTCCTATTCCGGAAGATAAGGATAAGTTTTAAAAATGTTTAGGGAATGCTGACGAATAACGAATTTAGCGGCAAAAAGCCTTGCGGTTTCCGTTCGGAATTGGCCGGCGTTTCCTTGATATAATTTGCAAAATTTGTTAAAATACACGCATTTATTAATTTCAATTATCGGGGGGATTTGGTTGTTATGTCTAAGGTAAACATTGGTACGGTTATAAAAGCATTTTGTATGCTTTTTGCAATATTCGCAATATCGGGGTGTTCCGATACTTCAAGTACGGGCAGTTCGGCAGGCAGTGAAGATGTGGTAAAAATATGGCATTGGATGACAGACAGACAGGAAGCTTTTGAGAAATTGACCGAACAGTATTACAAAGAAACAGGCGTAAAGGTAGTATTTGAAACTTACGCTCCCAGCGACGTATACAAGAATAAAATCACGGCCGCAGCCAGCGGACATCTTCTTCCCGATATATTCAATCCTCAGAGCGATAAAAAAGAATTGGCTTCTTACATTAAAGCCGGCTATATTGCAGATTTAACCGATGCAATGAACGACGGCTGGAAAGATGTATTCTTTGAAAAATCATTAATAGAAAACTCTTTTGAAGAGGGTAACGAATGGGGCGTAAAACCTGGTATTTACGGTGTGCCTTTGGATGTAAGTTCTTTAATGATTTACTATAACAAAGATTTGTTCAAACAGGCAGGTCTTGACCCGGAAAATCCTCCCGTTACATGGGCGGAATTTATTGAAGCCGGCAAAAAGTTAAGAGAAGCAGGCATTCAGCCTTTTGTCAGTGGTTTCGGCGAGGCTTGGCTGATTGGTGCGTTTGCGGCTTCTTATGAATGGTCTCTTTTAGGCAAACAGGGTATTATTGATACAATTGACGGAAAAATTCCTTATACCGACAGCAGATGGCTGAAAGTTTTCAAATTGTTTGAGGAAATGAAAGATAACAAAATGTTTGCTTCCGGTATCGTTACCATGGTCAATAAAGACGCAGAAAGAACTTTTGCTACAGGCAGAGCCGCAATGACTTTTAACGGTTCTTGGGGAATAAATGTTTATAAATCCATGAATTCTTCTTTGAATTACGGAATTATGTATCCGCCCTCTTTACCCGATGCACAGTATCCTTTGCTTGTGTTCGGCGGTGACGGTTCTTCCATGTTTGTCAACGGCGAATCTCCCAGAAAAGATAAAGCAATAGCTTTCTTGAAATGGTTCACGCAGAGACCTCAACAGTCTTTCCTTGCAGAAAATACGTTAAATATTCCTTCCAACAAAGAAAGTGCTCAGGATTTACCCGAAGTTTTACAGGAATTTTCAAAAAGTATCACCAGAACATTTGACAGCTTGCCTAAACTTGAGGCTTGGCAGGTTACCAACTATATCAATCTTAACTTGCAGTCGGTAATTATCGGTGAGAAAGATCCTGTCAGAGCCGTTAATGAAGTCCAGGGCGAAAAAGAAAGACAAATGAAAAAATAAAGGTAAGGTAAAAAATGATTACTGCTACACCAAAAGAAAAAACATTTAATATGTTGTTCATTTTGCCGGCACTTGCGTTGTTTTTGGTTTTTAATCTGTATCCTTTGTTAAGAACTATTCAGCTCAGTTTTTATCAGTGGAACGGTATTGACAAAGATATGGTTTTCATAGGTTTTGCACAGTATAAACATATCATTTTTCACAATCCTGCTTTTTGGAAGTCTATGTTGAATGCTGCTTATATTACGTTATTGTGTTTAACTTTGCAAAACGGTTTGGCACTGCTTTTGGCAATACTTGTCAACAGGCAGATAAGAGGGGAAAACGTATACAGAGTTATATTTTTTCTTCCGCCGGTTTTGTCCGGTATCGTTGTAGGTTTAATTTGGAAATTTATTTACGACGGAAATTTCGGTATATTAAATACTTGTCTTGCAGCAATCGGTTTTGACCAATTTAAAGATTTTGCATGGCTTTCCGAAATAAAAACCGCTTTATCGTCCGTAGCCGTAGTGCACATGTGGAAAGGTTTCGGTTACGGCTTTATTATTTTGCTTGCCGGTCTTCAGACTATCCCCAACGAATTATACGAAGCTGCCGAAGTTGACGGGGCCGACAAATGGCAGCAGTTTGTCAATATCACTATTCCGTCTATGATACCTGTATTTACTCTGGTAACGATACTTACCATTCTCGGTGCTATGCAGATATTTGATTTGATTTATTCCATGACGCAGGGCGGTCCTGCAGGTCATACGGATGTGCCTATAACAAAAATTTACCAGTTTATGAATAACGGGGAGTTCGGATATTCTACTGCTATGGCCGTTATATTCGGTATGGTTTTGTTGATAGTTTCTATTTTGCAGCTTTATACAAGTAAAAAATTTAATAAATAAGAATTAACGGGTATACGGAAATGAATTCATTTAAATTAAAAAAGAACTTTTTGGACATTCTTACGCACGTAATATTAATTTTGGTGGCTGTTACTTGTGTTTTTCCTGTTTTTTGGATGTTGTCGTCGTCTTTAAAAACAAACGAAGAAATTTTTAAAAGTATTACTCTTTTTCCAGAGGCTTGGCAGTGGCACAACTATGCCGAAGCATTTTTAAAAGCCAAGTTCGGTATGTATTTCTTAAACAGTCTTATTTACACTGTTGTCGGTGTTTCCGCTATAGTTCTTATTACATCCATGGCCGCTTATGGCTTTGCAAGGTTGGAGTTCTGGGGTAAAAATATTCTTTTTTTCCTTTTAATTTCCACTTTATTGATTCCTATACCCGGTGCTTTTGTCCCGTTGTATCTTTTGCTTAAGAGTTTACATCTTCTTGATACCAGAACAGGTTTGTTGTTATGCTATATCAGCAACGGTATTGCTTTCGGATTGTTTCTTTTAAAGTCTTTCTTTGAAGATTTACCCAAAGAAATAGAAGAGGCAGCACTTATTGACGGCTGTTCAAGGTTCGGTATTTATTGGAGAATAGCTCTTCCTTTAGCTAAACCTGCCGTAGCAACTCTTGTTATAATTCAGTGTTTAAATATCTGGAATGAATTCCTGCTGGCTTTGGTTGTTCTGCAGGATACCGCCAAAATGCCTATCCAAAGAGGTCTTATGGTTTTCCAGGGCACCCACATGACCGACTATCCTTTATTAATGGCAGGTTTGACTATCGCAACGGTTCCTATTGTTATTATTTATTTGATGATGCAGAAGCATATTGTTAAGGGTATTGCCGCCGGAGCTATCAAAGGCTAATTGTAAATTGCCGTTTCGTCTGTCATTCCCGAAAAGTGCGAAGCACTTTGTAGTCGTTAATCGGGAATCTATGTTATAAAAATACCT
>CAJOOL010000177.1 GCA_905236115.1 uncultured Endomicrobiia bacterium | reverse complement strand
GTATATTATTTTGTGCCGATAATATCTGACAGCAGAAAATCAACAAAAGAAATAAAATACCCAAATGCCACACACAATTAAACAAATATGAAATTGATAAAAGAACGATAAAATTTATAAATGTAAAATATAATATTTGTTTTCTGTTTTTACATAAAGTTTTTGCGGAAATAAAATATAATAAAAAAGTTAAAAGACTTAAAAGTATAACGGAAAATATATTTCCCATATCAAAATAAGCCTGAACAAAAGCCCCCCACATTTTTAAAAGAAAATCAAAAGAAAAAACCGAAGAAAAATAAGGCGAAAAATTAGTGTAATCCTGCGGGGGCAAAGAAATAAAGACGCAGAAAGAAAGATATATAATCAAAAGAAAAACGGGAAGAAATGTAAAAACAAACGGGCTGGAAAAAAGAAATTTTTGCTTACGGATTTCATAAACAGGTGAAGAAGAACCGGAAGAAGAAACACAGGATAAATTATCACCGCAGAAATTACCGCCGTGACGAATAACAAAATGTCCGTTTATAAACAAATCAAATATAAAAAAACATAACAAAATAAATGCCGTAACAAAACTGTATGCACAGATACTTGCAAGCAGAGCCAACAGCCCGCAATACAGATAAGGTTTTTCAAACCTTTTATTATAAAAAACGGCAATCAAACATAATGCGGGAAATATTAAGCCGTAACTTCTGGCTACAACGGTATATTGGTAAAAAATATAAAAGCCGAAAGGAACTAATGTTTTTATTACAGCCGGTAATTTTGATTTAAATAAAAATAAATATACACCAAAACAGGAGAAAAGCCATGATATTACAAAAAAATATTTATAACTTAAACCGATAGAAATAAAAAATTTTAATACAAAAAACCACAAAAAAGGCGTCCCTTCATAGGAACACCTTGTAAATAATATATCATATAAACTGCAGTCTCTTGCTATTAACCAGCTCTGTGCTTCGTCCGCCCACGGCTCATGATTAAACCCGACAAAAAACGTAAGAAAAGCAAACAATATAAAGATTATATACAATAAAACATTACTTTTGGATTTAAACATTTTTATTTTAAATCAAATTATAACTCTTTAATATTGCTTTCAAATTTTCAATATGTTCGCCGCTCATTGCACACATCGGCAGTCTCATTTCATCGGAACATAAACCCATTAACGACATTGCGGTTTTTACCGGTATAGGGTTGGTCTCCATAAACATTGCTTTTATCAAAGGGAGCCATTTAAAATGAATTTCACGTGCTTTTTCATATTCGTTATTTGCCATGGCATTTACCAAATCCGCTACTACTTTAGGCAGTATATTTGATAATACCGAAATTACACCCGTTCCTCCGATAGACATTACCGGAACGGTTAAGGCATCGTCACCGGAAATCAAATCTATGTCAGGAGCAAGAAGTTTTACCTGCGACATTTGGTCCAAAGAGCCTGAAGCCTCTTTTACCGCAACAATATTTTGACAGTCTTTTGCAAGAGCGGCAATGGTTTTAGGCTCAATATTTACGGCAGAACGTCCTTGTATATTGTATAAAACAACGGGGATTTCTATGGAGTCAGCCACTTCCTTATAATGAAGATAAAGGCCTTTTTGAGTAGGTTTATTATAATAAGGAGCTACAAGAAGCACTCCGTCACAGCCTACTTCCTGTGCATGCTTGGAAAGTCTTATTGCTTCTGCCGTGGAGTTGGAACCTGTTCCTGCTATAACTTTCAACCTGCCTTGAGCAAATTCAACGGCTTTTTTTATAACTTCATCGTGCTCTTCGTGCGACAAAGTTGCAGATTCTCCCGTTGAACCGCACGGAACTATTCCGCTGATACCTGCGGCGACCTGCATTTCAATAATTTTTTTGTAAGAATCATAATCAACCTTATTATTTTTTAACGGTGTTACTATGGCCGTAAAACTTCCTGAAAACATAATTTACTCCCGATTTATAATTAAAAAACCGCTTCGCGATTTTTTGAGTTTAACAGTTGAAGAGTTGAACAGTTGAATGTCTCTAATCCTCTACAATGATTTCTTCCGCAATTTTTCTGGAATTATATTCGCTTGCCATTGCTCTGCCGTAGGCACCTGCACATTCAACGGCAATAAATTCCCCCTGCTCCAATAAAGGAAATTTTCTATCCTTGGCAATAAAATCATCGGATTCGCATATAGGCCCTACTATGTCGGCAACAACTTGTTTCTTTGAAGTTTTTTTGACGGGCAAAACATTATGATAAGCATCATATAGTGCCGGTCTTATTAAATCGTTCATTCCTATATTTGTTATAATAAAATTCTTGTTCCCCGTTGTTTTTCTGTAAATAACCTGACCTGTAATTATCCCCGCATCGCCTACAATGGAACGTCCCGGTTCAACGATTATAACTTTATCTTTGTATTTTGAATATACCGACATAACGGCTTTTTTTAACTCGGCAGGTGTCTGAGGTTTATCTTCTTTCTTATATTTTATTCCCAGTCCGCCGCCGATATCAATATATTTTGTTTTTATACCTGCTTCTTCCAGCTTATCTATAAGTTTGGATATTTTTTCGGCTGCAAGTTTAAAAGGCGTAAAATCCAAAATCTGCGAACCTATATGGCTGTCAATACCGACGATTTCTATATTTTTCATTTTTGATGCATTCGTATAAAGTTCAAAAGCATCTTCATACATTACACCGAATTTCGTTCCGAATTTTCCCGTTGTGATATGCTTATGGGTATGAGCGTCAACATCGGGATTTACTCTGAAAGAAATTCTTGCTTTTTTCTTCAATTTTTTAGCAATTTTATCTATGTTTTCTGCTTCTTCAAAAGATTCCGCATTGAACATCAAAATATCGCTTTTTAAAGCAAATTCTATTTCTGCGGAAGTTTTGCCAACGCCGGAATAAACAATTTTTTGCGGATTAATGCCTGCATCCAACGCTTTTTGCAACTCGCCGCCGGAAACAATATCAGCACCTGCACCGAGCGAAGCCAAGAGCCTCAATATATTATGATTGGAATTTGCTTTCAGTGCGTAACATATTATGCTGTCAATATTTTTAAAGCCGTTTTCATAGGCATTGAAATTTGAAATTATTTTTTTCTGCGAGTAAATATACAAAGGAGTGCCGTATTTTTTTGAAAGTTTTGAAACAGAAGTTTTTTCAACAAACAATTCATTATTTACATATTTTAACATACTTTGTCCTTTTTACAAAAAACATTATAATGTGTTATCAAACCGACGGTTAAATGATACCAAAATATAGAGAAGAAGTCAATTTTGAGAATAAACTAAATTTACAGCGAAAAAACAGCAAATTTTGGTCTACAGATAGAAGAGTTGAAAGGTTTGAATGACAACTGTCTAAAGAGTTATGGAAATTTTCTTGTTTTCGCAAACCCAAAACCATTCACTTGAAATTTTCAGAGCCGGGCTCCAACTGGCATTTCCTAACGTCTAAAGGAAGACGGAAATGCCCACG
>CAJOOL010000176.1 GCA_905236115.1 uncultured Endomicrobiia bacterium | reverse complement strand
TAAACCCGATTTTATCATTAATACCGGTGTTGCCGGAGGACTGCAGAAAGGCTTGAAAATAGGCGATTTGGTTATCGGCGAAAGTCTTGTTCAACATGATTTTGATGTTACGTTTCTGGGATATGCCAAAGGCTATATGTTTAAAGGCGAACAAAAAGATAAACCGACAAAATATTACGGAAGTAAAGACGGAATAAAAATTTTTGAAGAAGCTGTTGCCGAAAATATGCCTAATGTAAGAACCTTTAAAGGTGTGATAGCTTCCGGTGATATTTTTGTTTCGGATAAAAAATTGAAAGAAGAAATAAATACTTTTTTTGGTGCGGCCGCCGTGGAAATGGAGGGTTGTGCAATTGCACAGACTGCAGAAAAAAATAATGTTCCGTTTGTTGTAATAAGAGCGATTTCCGACCTTGCCGACGGAACCGAAAATGAGTACAAAGTTAACGTTGAAGAAATAGCAAAAGTTGCGGCAAAATCCGTGGAATGTTTTTTGACGTTTTCGGGAAATGAAACGCAAATTAAAAAGCGTTGATTATTTTTTAGCTGGAACAGAATTTTCAAGAGGAAACCGCAAATCGTCGTAAATCGTATTGATTAAAAATTTGAGTAAAAATAAAATATCAGAAAACATTATGAATATTATGAATTTAAAAATAAACTTGAAGCTTTTAAACCTTTTAACGATGTTGTATGTATCGGTTCCCTTGCTGATATTTTTAGCGATGTGGCTGAAACCGATTTTTGCCGTTTTATTGTGCTGTCTTTTAAGTTATGCCGTTTATGCCGGCTACATAAAGAAAGAAGATTTGAAGAGCGGATTTTTAATCAATAAAAGTTTTATTAACAAAAGTTTAATTGATAACAGAAAAATTTTTTGGTTTCTGCTTGTTACTGCGTTTGTGTGGTGTTATTTTGCAGGTCTTGGCGGTTTCTGGTATCAGAGCGTAGACCATCACTGCAGAAATGCAATTTTGAGAGATTTGATAAATTACCAATGGCCTGTTTATTACAAAAAAGCGGATGTCGCTATGGTGTATTATATAGGTTACTGGCTTCCTGCAGCACTGTTTGCAAAAATTTTTGTAAAAGTTTCGGATTTGTTTTCTTTTTTTATGGGAAATGTTTTTTTGTTTTTCTACAGCATTTTCGGAGTTTTTTTATTTTTTGCACATCTTTTAAAAGCCGTAAAAGTTAAAAATTTTTCTTCGGCTGCAGCTGCGGTTTTTATTTTTATTTTCTTTTCCGGAATGGATGTTGTCGGTGCTTCTCATCCCGTGTTGTATGATTCCAGTTTGGCTTTCAGAAGTTTACATTTGGAATGGTGGTCGCATCTGTGGCAGTTTTCTTCCATGACTACTGTTTTGTTTTGGGTGTTCAATCAGGGGCTTCCTGCATGGCTTATGACAATGATGTTTTATAACAACAGAAAAGATATAAAAAATTTTGCTTTAATAGGATTGTTATGTTTCTTTTTTGCACCGCTTCCGTTTGCGGGACTGGCTGTGTTTTTAATTTTTTATACGATAAAATTTGCAGTCAAAAAAATTTCCGGTAACAAAATAAAATTTCTTCTTAAACAAATTTTTTCCGTTCAGAATATCATATCGGTTTTTTTTATAACTCCGGTAATATTTTTATATTTTACGTCCAATCAGTCTGCGGAATCGTCAGGAACTTATCTGTTCTTCCCTGCCAAAGAAATAAGCATTCCTTTTATTATTAAGGGTTTTATTTATTTCTTTTTTCTTGAAGCCGCAGCTTATTTTATTCTTATATTCAAACAGTATAAAACGAATTTGATTTATTATTTGTCTTTTGTTTCTTTAATAATTATTCCGTTTATAACCGTCGGAGGAAGTTTGGATTTCGGAATGAGGGCATCAATTCCGGCATTGGTTTTATTGTCTGTAATGGTGATAAAATTTCTGTTGAGAAAATACAATATGAACCGCCGCAGAATTTCTTATATATTTTTATGTTTATGTTTGTTCTTCGGGTTTGTTACGCCGGCGACGGAATTTGCACGCGGCATAAAGGATGTAGTAATACATAAAGAAATTTTAAGAGCTGCCGACGGCATAAAAACTTTTGAAGGAAAAATGATGTATGATTATAACGGAAGACTCGCCTACGGAAATTTTGTTACGGTAAATCCGAAAAAGAAAACTTTCTTTAAAATTTTTGCAAAAGGAAAAAAAGTTTGAAGAACGTTTAATTTTATTGTAGAATATTTCAAATTTTTATATCAAATATTTTTTATTATAAACTATGGAAAAGCTGATAGTAAGTTTTGACGATTTTAAAAAAGATAAAAAAATTTCCGTTCAAAATAAAAAAATGTTTTTTCCGCTTGACGAAAAAGACATTGTAAAAAGTGCGGATTTGTATTATTCTTTTACTGCACAAAAGTATGATGATATTATAAATGTTACGGGTGAAATAAAAGGAAAAATGGGGTTTGAGTGTTCGCGGTGCTTGATTTTATTTGAACAAAATGTTAATATAAGCTTTAATTGTTCCTGGACAAAAGAAGAATTTGAATTTGATTTGGGAGAAGAATTAAGACAGAACGTTATTTTAAATATTCCCGCAAAGCCTTTGTGTAAAAATGATTGTAAAGGATTATGTCAGGTTTGCGGTAACAACAAAAATAAAAAAGATTGCTTTTGTGAGCAAAATGCAGGAAATGAATTTGTTGCCGAAAAGTGGTCAAAATTAAAAAATTTGAAAATATAATTTGATTGGGGGAAAAAATGCCAAATCCAAAAAGAAAACATACTCCGCACCGCAGGGATTGCAGAAGATCTGCAAATTCAAAAATAGAAGCGGAAAATTCAAACAAATGTTCCAATTGCGGAGCAGCCAAAATGCCTCATAAAGTCTGCCCCGAGTGCGGATTCTATAACGGGAAACTTGTTATGCCTAAAAAAGTAAAGAAAGCCAAAACCGAAACTTCCGCCGAACAGGAAACTAAGTAAAATGATTATCGCTCTTGATGCGATGGGCGGCGACAAGGCACCTGATATTAATGTTGAGGGTGCGGTGCTTGCCGTTAAACAAACGGAAGATACGGACGTTTTGCTTGTAGGCAGACAGGATATTCTTAACAAACAGCTGGAAAAATTATCCGCAAAATATGTTTTTCCCTGCAACAGAATTCGTATAGTAAATGCAAGTGAAGTTATTGCTATGGACGAGCATCCGGCAAATGCCGCAAGACATAAAAAAGATTCTTCCATGGCCGTCTGCTGCAATCTTGTAAGAGACGGGCAGGCGGATGCTTTTGTGTCTATGGGAAATTCAGGTGCCGCAATGGCAACTTCTCTTCTGTATTTAAAAAGAATTGATGGAATATCCAGACCTGCAATTTCAACCTCTTTTCCTACCATATCGGGAAGGTGTATTATTGTGGATGTCGGAGCAAACGTGGATTGTAAGCCCGAACATCTTCTTCAGTTTGCAAATATGGGGAACGTTTATTGCAAAAATGTTTTGGGAATAAATAATCCCAGAGTTGCAATTTTATCCATAGGGGAAGAAGATTCCAAAGGCAACGAACTTGTTTTTGAAGCAAGCAGGCTTATTAAAAATACCAATCTTAATTTTATCGGCAATATTGAAGGCGGGGATATTCCCAAAGCCAAAGCGGATGTTGTAGTCTGTGACGGTTTTGTGGGGAATGTCTTTTTAAAATCCAGTGAGGGCGTAGCCGAAATGATAGTGAAAATAATTAAAAACGCTGTAACTTCCAACCCTCTTTACTGGGGAGCGGTTCCGTTTTTAAAATTTGCAATGAAAGGTGTAAAAAGAAAAATAGATTACGGCGAACAGGGCGGAGCACCTCTTTTGGGTGTTAACGGGGCATGTCTTATCGGACACGGAAAATCCAATGCCAAAGCCGTAAAAAATGCCGTAATTTTTGCGGCAAAATATGCAAAAAGCAGCGTTGCCGAAAAAATTGCACGGGAAATAAAAGAGTTTGAACAAATAAAATAATACGGAAGGTGTTGTTTTAATGAACGGCAAATTTGGCGTAAAAATTTTATCTACGGGGTCTTATGTTCCCGAAAAAATTTTGACGAATTTTGATTTGGAAAAAATGGTAGAAACTTCCGACGAGTGGATTTCTACCAGAACAGGTATAAAAGAAAGAAGAATTATTGATAAATCTCAGACGACTTCCGATTTGGCATACAATGCTGCACAGAGAGCTTTGCAAAAAGCAGGTCTTTCAGCCGGTGATGTGGATTTGCTTATTGTTGCTACGGTCAGCGGTGATGTACCGATGCCGTCAACGGCGTGCTATTTGCAGAAGAAATTAAAAGCATTTAATGCTGCGGCTTTTGATGTTTCCGCGGCGTGTTCCGGTTTTATTTACGGTGTATCAACGGCGGGAGCTTTCATACGGTCGGGAATGTATAAAAATGTTCTTGTTATCGGCGTTGAAGCTCTTTCAAACGTTACCGACTG
>CAJOOL010000175.1 GCA_905236115.1 uncultured Endomicrobiia bacterium | reverse complement strand
GACTACAAAGTGCTTCGCACTTTTCGGGAATGACAGACGAAACGGCAATTTACAACGAATGTATAATGAACGACAATAGCAAATTGTTGCTTTTTAAAGAACATTTTTGGTATAATCGCCGAGAGATAAAGCAGTGCGAATGTTTTTATCTTTTTTCCAAACTGTGCTATGCTTTTGGCGGTGTTTTGCCAAAAACAGCCCGCTCGGCTTTGTTTTTTTGTTAAAAATTTTTTTATTTTATTTTTTAAACAACTTAATTTTTTAAGTTATATATTAATTATATAATATAAAACTTAAAAAATCAAGAGTTTATTTTATTTATTGCTTTTTATTGTTTTTTTCGCGTGAGAGTTTTAGAAATTTTTTAGGAATTTTATATGAATAATGCCGCAAATAAGCAAGAGAAAAATTTTTTCTCAAGACAGCTGAAGAAAATTATATTTGAAAAAAATATAACTCAAAAAGATGTTGCAAAAAAACTTGGAGTTGCTCAGGCAATGATAAGCCAATGGCTGGCGGGGGATAAAAATCCTACATTAAATACGCTTACAAGAATTGCCGATGTGTTGGGGGTGTCCGTAAATTATTTTATAGAAGAGAGTTTTTCAAGTAATGAAAATGAAAGTTTTTCGGAAATAAAATATAAGCTGGATTTGATTAACGAAAAAAATAAAGTTTTGGAAGAAAAGATAAAAAACCTGGAAAGAGAAAATTCCCTTATAAAAAAGTTTATAAAAATACCGAAAAATTTAACTTTTTAATTTTCAAAACGGAAAGCACAAAATTTTTTGCTCATTTATAATCAATCAGTGTTTCCTTAATCAACATTCCCTTGATCTTTTCAATATCTTTCCAGAACAATCTTTACAATCTCGCATTTGGAAAACAGCCTCATCGGCGGTCCCCACCATCTGGTTCCCGGTGTTACATAAATATAAGAAGTGTTTCCGTTGTAAACTTCTTTATATAATCCGCAAAAATATTTGTATAAGAAGAATTCTACTATATCAAACGGCGGAATTTGCCCCGCATGGGTATGGCCGGAAAGCTGTAACGTTACGGGATATTTCTTAAAAACTTTATCAAAAATTTGCGGTTGGTGCGACATAAATATCACAGGCTTTGCAAAGTCCGCACCTTTTAAAGATTTGTCAACATCAAACGGTTTGTTGTTAAAATATACGGATGTTTTTATGTCAGTGATACCTGCAAAATATATTTTGTTATCTATCAAAATATTTTCATTGTTCAGTAATTTCCAGTTCAATTTTTTACATATATATTCATATCTGCCGACGCTTCCGTAATATTCATGATTACCGGTAACGGCGGTAACACCGTATTTTGCTTTCAAATCCGCAAGGCCGTATTTTTCATAAGTTGAGGATATATCAATATCTGCCAAATCTCCAGTAAAAGCAATAATATCAGGATTTAAAGAATTGGTAATATCAACAATTTTTTTTATCTCGTCGTATTTTGTTGCAACATCTATATGAATATCCGACAGCTGAACTATCGTAAATTTATCAACGGAAAGATTGGGAACTTTTAAATTTATTTCCGTTACTCTTGGAACGCCGCAAGTGTTTATTACAGAATAAACTGCCGAAACGATAATTAAAACTGAAGTTATTAATGTGGTATTAAATATGAATTTTTGAGAATGAAAAAATATAAATAAAATGTGCGATAAAAGAAAATATGCAATTGTTATTGAAAATGTTCCCAGCCAAATATACGATATGTTTGACAATAGCCCCGCATAAGGCGAAGACGGATTTGTTCTTGAAAATTTTATACAATATACGGAAAATGCAGCCAAAGCGATATACAATGCTAAAAATATATAAAACGGCACCCCGTGCAGATTTAAATCCCGTGCAATTCTGAAAATTATATAAACGTTGCCGATAAAAAACACCGCAGCAAAAACAATAAAAAACATAATCATTAATAATCCTTTAGAATTCAAAATTTTTAGATATTTCCTTTAGCCAATATACATTTCCTTGCCTGAAGAATAAATTCCGTTGCCGTCGGGCATAAATAATCAGGATATGTCCATGGAAGTTTCGTAAATCCTTCTTTTCTGTAGATGGTGGTAACTTCCGCATAAATACCTTTTGATAAATATATTCTGTGGCTGAAATCTTTGGTGGATGCAAGTATCACATTGGCCGGTGTTATGTAACCGGGGTCTATATTAACCGCTCTGCCGGCTGAAGAGCTGATGAGCTGAGAAGCCGAAGAAAGACAAGATTTCCGACTGCTGTCTTCAGAAATGCCGGACAGGGATGCAGACGCTTCAGAGGATGTGCCTGCGTGAATTGCCGCGAAAGAATCTTCTATGTTGTTGGTTTCAACCTTTATTTTTGCAAGAAGTTCCGGCGGCATAAGCGTTGCGAAAGATACCCATTGGCGTTTTAAATTTTCGCCCATTTCTTTGTTATAATATTTCGTAAAAGAAAAATCAATTACGGGGCTGTAAATATCTATCTTGTTTTTAAATTTCTCTTCCAGTATCTTATAAACTTTTTTGATGTCAAAAGATTCATTAAAAATAAGACCGAAAAAAATTTTTACCGAATGCGGTGTGTTGATGTTTCCCATATTCTTAGCCCTTTTTCCATATTCTTTTGGACTTCAGTTTTTTTCCCCGTTGTCGCTTGCTTCCAATCATCCAATCTTTCGCAGCTCGCCGCTTTCAACTTTTCAACCATTCAACTGCTTTTATTAATGTCCCAGCAGAGCGACAATAACTACCCCTGCCAAAAGACAAATCCCGGCTTTTTTATTGGAAGATTTATGCGTCTCGGGAATTAAATCCGCAGCGGAAAGATATATGAATGTTCCTGCCGTCAATGCAAGGAAATTACTTATTAAATGTGAAATCTGAGAAGAGAAAATCATTCCGAAAACCGTGCCTATCGGTGTAAACATTGCTACCGCAACCGAGTATGCCAAAATCTTTTTGACCGGTTTGTTTGAGTGCATTAAAATACCCGTAATGGTGATACCGTCGGGAAGTTTATGCAGCATTATTGCAATGGTTGTCATAAGCCCTATATAAGAGTTGGCATCAAAACCTATACTGATTATTATTCCGTCAAAAAATGAGTGAAGCGATAGACCGAATGTGGAAAGCGTTCCCAAATGAACACCGCAGTGCTCGTCGTGGCACGGATGAAAAAATACAAAATACTGCAAAAAAAACATAAACAAAAATCCGACGAAAGTATAGATTATTGAGTGAGGATTTTGTTCTACCGCCTCAGGTATAATATGGACGAATGCTATTGACAGCATTACGCCGGCAGCAAAACCTATAAGAAGAATGGAATTTTTTCTTGACCAGTCGGAAAATTTTAATACCAGAAAAGTTCCGCAAAGTGCTGCAAACATTGCCAAAAAAGAATATAGTATTATCATAAAAATACCCCAACTTATTTAATGTATAATGTACAATTGTTTTCAACAATTTACATTACCAGCGGCAATCTGTAAAAATTCTTTTCCGTAAACTTTATAATATTGCCCATCATTGCAACTGCTTCTTCGGGGTGTTTGCCTACTGCGGTTTCTGCGGAAAGCATTACAAAGTTGCTGCCGTCTATAATGGCATTTGCAACATCGCTCACTTCTGCTCTGGTGGGAACGGGATTTTCCACCATACTTTCAAGCATTTGCGTGGCGGTGATAACGAATTTATTTCTTGATCTGCATTTTTTTATGATGTATTTCTGCACTACGGGAACAGTCCATAAAGGAATGGATATACCCATATCGCCTCTTGCAACCATTATACCGTCGCAAACATCAAGAATGGAAGCCAAATTATCTATCCCCTCTCTGTCTTCAATTTTTGCTACCAGCTGACATTTCGGGTGCTGTTCGGCAACAATTTTTTTCAGATATTTCATATCGGATTTGTTTCTAACAAAAGAATTTGCTATGTAGTCAAGTTTGTATTCTATTGCAAAATCTATATGTTTTTTATCGTGTTCTTCTATTTCCGGGAAATGAAGTTTGGCGTCGGGAATGTTGATACCTTTATGTTCTTTCAAAATGTAGTCCGTTGTAACTACGGTGTTTACGTTTTCTTTATTGCCGGAAGATACGGTCAATTTTAAATTTCCGTCGTCTATAAATATTGAAATACCTTTTTTTAAATCCGTCATAGGGCCGGCATAATCAATAGAAACGATTTTTGAATCCCCTATAAGTTCTTTATTCGTCAAAATCAGCTTCTGCCCTTTTTTCAGTTCAACTTTTGAATCTTTCAGTTTTCCTATTCTTATTCTGTGACCTTCCAAATCGCCGAGAATTTTAATCTTTCTGTTATATTTTTTGTTAACGTTTCTTATAAGTTCTATATCTTTTACATACTGCTCAAAAGTTCCGTGAGAAAAATTGAGCCTTGCAACGGTCATACCGCTGTCCGATAAGCTCTTTATCGTTTTTTCGGACCTTGTTGACGGTCCCATTGTACATACAATACCTGTTTTGTTAGCCATACTGATACTTCCTCTATGTTATTTATAATATTTGTTTAATTTGTATTTTTTATTTCACACTGCTATCGTTTCGCCGATGCTGCTTTTCGGTTGTTCCGCCGTTCAACTTTTCAATTATTCAACCTTTCAACTCTAAAGTGTCACTTTCGGCAAATCTTTCAATGCTTTTTGAACTTCTTCTTCGGAATAATTACAGTCCTGTATCTGTCCCGATAAATACTGTTCATAAGCGGTCAAATCAAAATGTCCGTGTCCGGATAAATTGAATAATATCGTCTTGGATTTTCCTTCTTCTTTCGCTTTCAAAGCTTCGTTTATTGCAGCTCTTATTGCATGAGAAGATTCCGGTGCGGGAAGAATTCCCTCGCATCTTGCAAAGGTTACGGCCGCTTCAAAAACTTCTTTCTGTTTTACTATAACGGATTCCGCCAAACCTGCCTTGACTATTGCCGAAACCAAAGGCGAAGCTCCGTGATACCTTAAGCCGCCTGCATGTATTGCATTGGGCATAAAAGTGTGTCCCAAAGTATACATCTTAAATGCGGGAGTAAAGCCTGACGAATCGCCGAAATCATAAGCATAAACACCTTTTGAAAGTTTCGGACAGGCCGAAGGCTCAACCGCTATTGCTTTCAAATCTTTATGTGTTCCGTTGATTTTATCCATTATGAAAGGAAATGCCATACCGGAGAAGTTTGAACCTCCGCCCAGACATGCTATAACGATGTCCGGATATTCTCCTGCCAGCTCCATTTGCTTTTTAGCTTCAAGCCCGATAACTGTCTGGTGCATTGCAACGTGGTTTAAAACGCTGCCTAAAGAATACTTTGCATTTTCATGCGTTAAAACATCTTCAATAGCTTCGGAAATTGCTATGCCCAGCGAACCGCTGCAGTTCGGATCTTTTTCAAGTACTTTTCTTCCGTATTCCGTCTGCATTGACGGGCTGGAATAAACATTTGCTCCGTAAACGTGCATTAATGATTTTCTGTAAGGTTTCTGGTCAAAGGAAACTTTAACCATATATACTACGCATTCCAAACCGAACATTTTGCATGCCATCGCAAGTGCCGAGCCCCACTGTCCGGCTCCCGTTTCGGTGGCAATTCTTTTTGTTCCGGCTTTCATATTGTAATAAGCCTGTGCGATTGCTGAGTTTGATTTGTGGCTGCCGGACGGACTGACGCCCTCGTTTTTGAAATATATTTTGGCCGGCGTATCAAGAAATTTTTCAAGGTTTCTTGCTCTTATTAACGGTGATGGTCTCCATATTTTGTAAATATCTCTTACCTGTTCCGGTATATCTATCCATCTTTGCGTGCTTACTTCCTGTTCTACTATTGCCTCGGGAAATATTTGGCACAAATCGTCTTTGGTTGCAATTTTTCCCGTTCTTGCATTGAATGCAGGTTCCAAAGGCTCGGGCAAATCCGCCTGAATATTATACCATTGTTCCGGTATATCTTTTTCCTGTAAAATTATTTTTTTGTCTTTTAATGACATAATAAAAACTCCCGTTTAAAAAAATCTTATGTATTCTACTTAAATGAGCTTTTTTTGTCAAGAAAAAATTATGGATAAAGGAAAACAAAACAAAATATTGACAAGAAGTATCCTTTTATTGTATTATTAGACTATTATTCCAATAGAATATGATGTGGGGGACACCACCTCGGGTGTCAAGAGCTTACGTCATATTCTATTTTTTTAAGAGAATATAGCCGCCGGAAAATTTTCGGAATTAATCTGAGTTTATTATAGGTTTGATAGCAGCCGCCAAAATTTTTAAAAGGAGTAAAAATTATGCAGGTAAACGGAAAGAATTTTGATATAAAAGAAATAAAAACTTTGGACGAATTTTTGAAAGAAAATAATTACAACATAAACAGAATTGTGGTAGAATTAAACGGTGAAATTATTTCCAAAGAAAATTATGATAAGATAAAAATTAAAAATGAAGATGTTATTGAAGTTTTGAATTTCGTCGGCGGAGGATAAAGACAATTAGCAATTAGAAATTAGAAATCAGCAATTAAGGAGAAAATATGGAAGATAAATTAATAATTGCGGGACATAAATTCAACTCCCGTTTTATTCTCGGCTCGGGGAAATATTCTTTGGAGCTGATAAAAGCGGCAATAGAAAGTGCCGAAGCTGAAATAATAACGCTGGCTTTGCGTCGTGCAAATACGAAAACCGAATACAATATTTTGGATTTTATTCCTAAAAATGTAACGCTTCTTCCCAATACGTCGGGAGCAAGAACCGCCGAAGAAGCCGTAAGAATTGCAAGACTTTCAAGAGAGCTGGGCTGCGGTGATTTTATAAAAATTGAAGTAATAAAAGATTCAAAATATCTGCTTCCTGATAATTATGAAACGATAAAAGCAACGGAAATTTTGGCAAAAGAGGGCTTTATTGTTATGCCTTATATGTATCCGGATTTAAATGCTGCACGTGATTTGACCAATGCCGGGGCTGCCTCTGTTATGCCTTTGGCCGCACCTATCGGCAGCAATTTGGGGCTTATTACAAAACATTTTATAAAAATTATTATAGACGAAATAAATCTGCCGGTAATAGTTGATGCGGGAATAGGCACGCCGGCACAGGCATGCGAGATAATGCAGGATGGTGCGGCGGCAGTTATGATAAATACTGCTGTTGCAACGGCAAAAGATATTGCCAAAATGGCCGAGGCTTTTAAGCTGGCGGTTAAAGCGGGAAGAACCGCATATCTTGCAGGGCTGGGAAGAGTATTGAATTTTCGTGCACAGGCATCCAGTCCTTTGATAGATTTTTTGGATAACTGACGAAAATTTTTATCAGAATTCTTCGGGAGCAATTAAAATGTTTTATGAAAATATGGAAGAAATAAAATCCGATATGCTTGAGCAGGTTTCGGAAAAAATAAAAAATTACGATTATAATATTTACACCGAAAATGATGTTCAAAAAACTTTAAATAAAGATTTTTTGGACGAAACCGATTTGAAAATTCTTTTGTCGCCCGCTGCCGAAAAATTTTTAAACGAAATGGCATATAAAGCACAATACGAAACCCGCAAACATTTCGGCACAAATATTTCTTTGTTTACGCCGTTATATATTTCAAATTATTGTGAAAACTACTGCACGTACTGCGGATATAACTGTAAAAACAATATTCACAGAGGAAAACTTTCCATAGAAGAAATACAAAAAGAATTTGAAGCCATATCAAAAACGGGTTTGGAAGATATTCTGATATTGACGGGAGAATCAAGAACCGCATCAAACGTGGAATATATCGGCGAAGCGGTCAAACTTGCAAAAAAATATTTTTCTTCCATATCCATAGAAATTTATCCTTTAAATACTGATGAATATAAATATTTAAACGGATGCGGAGCGGACTTTGTCTGCGTGTATCAGGAAACTTACAATAAAGAAAGGTATAAACAGCTTCATTTATCAGGACATAAATCCGTTTTTGAATACAGGTTTTATGCACAGGAAAGAGCGGCACTTGCAGGTATGAGAGGCGTATCTTTGGGCGTTCTTTTCGGCTTGTATGATTTCAGAAAAGATGCTTTTGCAGCGGCAACGCACGCTTGTCTGCTTCAGCAGAAATACCCCGATATAAAGATAGGTTTTTCCGTTCCGCGGTTAAGACCTTTTATTAATGAACATAAAGAACAAAATAATAATTATGTAAATGAAAAACAGTTGTTTCAGGCGTTATGTGCATACAGGCTTTTTATGCCGTTTGCCGATATTACGATTTCCACCAGAGAAAGAGCTGTTTTCAGAGATAATGTTATCGGTGTATGTGCCACCAAAATTTCCGCAGGCGTTAAAACTTCCGTCGGCGGACATAAAGACCCTGCAAAAGGCGACGAACAGTTTGAAATATCCGACTCCAGAAGTGTTTCGGAAATAACGAATTTGATAAGAAGTAAAAATTTAACGCCCGTATTTACAAACCATATAAGGTTGTAATAATTGCTTTTTTTACTCTTTTTTAATACAATATTAAAAATATGAAGAATATAAAGACAAAAGGAATGATAATTATTGTTTCCGCACCGTCGGGGGCCGGCAAATCTACCGTTTGCAATGCTCTGCTTGAAAGCGACAAAAATATAGTTTTTTCCGTTTCTACAACTACCAGACATCCCAGAGACGGAGAGAAAAACGGCAGGGAATACTTTTTTGTTGACGAGGAAACTTTTAAAAAAGATATTGAAAATGATATGTTTGTTGAGTGGGCTAATGTTCACGGTCATTTTTACGGAACGTCAAAAAAATTTTTAAGCGATACGATAAACAAAGGCAAAGATGTTATTCTTGATATTGACGTGCAGGGTGCGGTAAAAATAAAAAAAATATATAAAGATGCTTTAATGATTTTTATAACCGTGCCGAATATGAAAATTCTTAGGGAAAGATTGATAAAAAGAAATAAAGATTCTTTGGATGTTATAAAGACCAGACTTAACAATGCCGAAAAAGAATTGAAATATCTGCCGAAGTATGATTATCTTATAATAAATGACGAATTGGACAAAAGTATAGAAAATATAAAATCCGTTATAAATGCGGAAAGATTATCAATAAAAAGAAATAAAAATATTTTTGGAGGCATACTTAAATGACTAACGAAGAAAAACCCGTAGAAGAATTGTTTTTTGAATCCGGAAGAGGAAAATACGAAGTTACCAAACTTGCCATTGAATGGATGAAAGTAAAAAAAGGCGACAATGAGTACAGAAGATTGTCTCAAAAAGAGCTGTTGGACAGAGCGGTAAAAGATGTTTTGTCCGGTGAAGCTTCTTATGAAAAAATAGAAGAAATTAAAAAGAAAAGAAATGCCGTAAAGGAAGAAAATGCAACAGAACAGTCAGAACAAATCAACTAGTTTGGAAGGTAAAAATATCATTGTCGGCATTACCGGCGGGATAGCGGTATATAAAGTTTGCGATTTGGTAAGAAGTTTTATCAAGCTGGGTGCAAACGTTACCTGTGTTATGACAGAGGCTGCAACGAAGTTTGTTACGCCGTTGACGTTTCAGTCTTTAACCAAAAATAGAGTTTGCTGCGATATGTTTGATAACTCTTATTTTGAGATACAACATGTTTCTTTGGCTCAAAAGGCCGATATTTATCTGATAGTTCCCGCAACGGCAAATACCATTGCCAAGCTGGCTTTAGGTTTTGCCGATAATTTGGTAACATCCACGGCTATTGCCACAACTGCTCCGATAATGGTGTGCCCTGCAATGAACCATAATATGTATCACCATAAAGCGGTGGAAAAAAATATAGAAATTTTAAAAAATTTCGGTTATACAATAGTTGATGCCAAGCCCGGTCTTTTGGCCTGCGGTGTGGTCGGCGACGGTTGTTTGGCGGATAACGAAACGATTTTAACTGCTGTAACGGAACAGCTGAAAAACAATTAGCAATTAGTAATATGGTTGTATTATGCTGACTATTCTCATCACTCTGGGTTCTACCCGTGAATATATTGACCCTGTTCGTTTTATTTCCAATGCCTCTTCGGGCAGAATGGGAAAAGCTTTGGCTGAGGAAGCATTAAATCAAAACTGCAAAGTAATTGCCGTTAAAGGGCCGTGCGAAGCCGAAATAAAAAGCGGAAAAAATTGTGAAGTAATAAATGTAATCAGTGCAAGAGATATGTTGGATGCCGTAAAGAAAAATTTGAAAAATGCCGATATTTTTATAGGTGCGGCGGCTGTCAGCGACTACAGACCGGCAAAAAAAGAAAAGAATAAAATAAAAAAACAAAATATTAAAAATAACGAAACTTTTGAATTAAAACTTGTAAAAAATCCCGACATAATAAAATATGTTTCCAACCGCAGGAAAAAAAATCAAATTGTTACGGGCTTTGCACTTGAAACAAAAAATCTGATAAAGTATGCCGAAACGAAATTGAAAGAAAAAAATCTTGATATGATTGTTGCAAATAAGGCTTCGGCAATATCAAGCGAAAAATCTGAAGTTTTTCTTATCACGGCACAAAACAGACGTTTTTTGAAACTTTCCTGTAAAGAAAAAATTGCAAAAGAGATAATACATGAATCAATCCGAATATTTGAAAATAATAAAACTTGCTAAAACCGCAGTATCGGAATACAGAAACTGGGGAGAAGACGAAATAGTAACCGAACAAATAATACAGCCGAAAATCGTAAAAGGCGGACAGAAAATGCAGTCAAAAAATATAGAACAGGCAAAAAATGCCGAACAGCAGCTTAACGAACTTAAAGAAAAAATTATAAATTGCAGCAAATGCCCTCTCGGAAAAACCAGACTTAATGCCGTATTCGGTTCCGGCAGTGCGTATGCCGATATAATGTTCGTCGGCGAAGGCCCGGGTTATCAGGAAGACCACGAGGGACAGCCTTTTATCGGCAGGGCGGGAAATCTTCTTACCAAAATTATAGAAGCCATGCACTATACAAGAGACAGCGTATACATAGCAAATATCGTTAAGTGCCATCCTATGCAAAATCCGGAAAATCCGGAACTCAGGAGCAACGACAGACCGCCGACACCTCAGGAAATGTCCGCATGTCATCCGTATCTTGACGAGCAGATAAAAATAATAAATCCTAAAGTTATAGTAACGCTGGGGGCTTCTTCAACAAGAGCACTGCTTAAAACGGAAGAACTTATGGGCAAGTTAAGAGGAAATTTTCACGAATATAACGGAATAAAACTTATGCCCACATATCATCCCGCAGCACTTTTAAGAAACCCGAACCTGAAAAAAGATGTCTGGCAGGATATGAAAAAAGTTATGGCTTTGCTCGGCAAAAAGGCGTAATATAATTATGACAGCAGCAGAAGTCGTATTACCCGTTCCGTTAAATCAATCCTTTTTTTATTTGATTCCCGAAGAATTAAAAAATACGGAAATAAAATACCGCCGTGTAACCGTGCCTTTCGGTTCACGTGTTATGGACGGATATGTTATTTCCGTGTCCGATAACTATGTTCCGCCGGATAATATCAGTCTGAAAAATATTCAATCCGTTATAGATAACGCGGAAATTCTAAATGATGAAATTGTCGCTTTGGCAAAATGGCTTTCGCAGAATTATCTCTGTTCCGTTGGGGAAGCCTTAAGTGTAATAGTTCCCGTATCTTTAAAAGTTCCCAAAAAAATTGCAAGGCAGAAAAACGATAAAATAAAAATTATAAATCCTAATTTTACAATGACGGACTGTCAGAAAGAATCTTTTACGCAGATTCAGTCCGCAATAAATTCAAATAAATTTGAAAAATTTTTGATACATGGCGTTACCGGCTCGGGAAAAACGGAAGTATATTTAAGGAGCATTCAAACTGCCATTGATAAAGGTAAGTCCGCCATATTTTTACTGCCGGAAATTGCACTGACTCCACAATTTATTTCCATACTCAATAAACGTTTCGGCGATGTTGTCGCCTTGTGGCACAGCGAAGTAACGACAATACAAAAGTATAAAATTTTTAATTCCATACGAACCGGCGAAATAAAAATCGTTGTCGGGGCAAGGTCGGCGGTATTTCTTCCGTTTAATAATTTGGGGCTGATAATAATAGACGAAGAACACGAAAATACTTACAAACAGAATAACAAACCGTCTTACGATACAAAAGAAATTGCATTGTGGCGTGCAAAATATAATAATGCCGTCGTCGTGTTCGGTTCGGCAACGCCTGCAATAGAAACTTATTATAATTCCGTAACGGGAAAATACAAACTTCTTGAAATGCCTTACAGAATTGACAATAAATCTCTTCCGGAAATAGAATTGATTTCTCTGAAAGATACAAATACGGCGTTTTCAATTTTTTCCAAACCCGTGCTTAAGGCAATAAGAACGGCTCTTGCACGGCGTGAACAAGTGGTGATTTTTTTAAACAGAAGAGGTTTTTCTCCGGCGATAATATGCAAAAGCTGCGATACGGTAATACGGTGTCCGGACTGTTCCGTTTCCATGGTATATCATAAATATCCCGAACATCTGGAATGCCATTATTGCGGCAGACAGTTTAAATTTCCTTTAAAATGTCCGAACTGCGGCAATAAAGAATACAGAGTTATAGGCGTGGCTACCCAGCGTGTGGAACAGGATTTAAAAACGCTTTTTCCTCATACAAAAATATTTCGTCTTGACCGTGACAGCGTAACATCCAAAAAAGTTTATTCCGAAGTTTACGAGGGGATAAAAAAAGAAAAATATTCCATTCTTTTGGGCACTCAAATGGTAACGAAAGGTTTTGATTTTCCGCGTGTATCTTTGGTGTGTGTTGTTGATGCCGACACATCTTTGTATCTGCCGGATTTTCGTTCTTCCGAGAGGACTTTTCAGCTCATTACGCAGGTTGCCGGAAGATGCGGCCGGGCAGAAATAAAAGGAAAGGTTTTGGTGCAGACGGGACATCCTGAAAATTATGCTTTGATGTTTTGTAAACAATATGAATACAAGAAATTTTATGAACAGGAAATAGAGTTCAGAAAGGAGCTGTCTTATCCTCCGTTTTGCAGCATAGCTAAAGTTACCGCAAGAAACAAAGATAACGGCAAGTGTTTTTCTTTTACTGAAAAATTATATAAATATATGGAAGATTTGATAAACAGATCAGGT
>CAJOOL010000174.1 GCA_905236115.1 uncultured Endomicrobiia bacterium | reverse complement strand
TGAGAAGTTTGAACGGCAACGACAGAAATAGGAACCCGGGGGACTAGCCCCGGATAATATAAAAATAAAAAGTAAAAAGGAGAAAAAATTATGAAAAAACTAAAACGGATGTATAGATGTATTGAGGAATTGAAGTATGGAAACGGTAAAACGACGGGATGCCCGACAGTGCTGTTGCGCGTGCCACTCGGGCATGACAGACAGTGTGGCTTCACTTTAGTTGAGTTGGTTATCGTCATTGCAATCGTCATTATTCTGTCGGTAATCTCTGTTCCGATTTACAGAAATTATGTTGATAAAGCAAAATACTCTGAAGCTTATGCTTTGTTAGGAACTATTTTTTCGGCACAGAAGAATTATTTTAGTGAATTTGGGACTTTTTTAGTTGACGGGAAAAATAGCGGAGAAACTTGTTATGAACCTGTATTAGGAATAGATGCCAGAGGCAATAAGTATTTTACTAAATTTTGGGTAGATACAACAGCAACTAAGGGTAACATTTATTTTTGTAGCAGAGTATCAAAACCAAAAGATTTTATAACCAACGAAAAAAGTTATATATATCTAAGTTTTAATATATCAAAAGGCTCACTTATTTATGAAAGAGCATAAGATCGGGAAATAAATAAAATAAAAGGATTATTACATAGCGATAATCCTAACCAACGAAAGCAGAGCGAAGAACAAAAATCTTTTCTCTGCTTTCTAAAAAAACTACTTACATTGGTATAATATGTCAACATAATTTTGTTGAATATAAAGGAAACACTGATTAATTCTGAACGGAAACCGCAAGGCTTTTTGCCTCTAAATTCGTTGGAACTTCTCGCAATAAAAAAAGAAAGCTGGCAGGACGAATATCTAAAATGGGTATGCGGTTTCGCCAATGCTCAAGGCGGACGCATCTATATAGGCGTGCGTGACGACGGGAAAGTTATCGGTGTAAAAGATATAGATAAACTTATGGAAGATATCCCTAATAAAATTCAGTCCGGGCTGGGGATTGTTGCGGATGTTAATAAATTAAGAAAAGATAAAATTGATTACATAGAAATAAAGATAGAACCGAGCAGTTTTCCTATCAATTATCACGGGGAATATCATTACAGAAGCGGCAGCACCAAACAGCAGCTTAGAGGAACGGCTCTTACTGAATTTCTTATTAAAAAAACAGGTTTCAGATGGGAAGATGTTACGGTAGATAATATTACAGTTGACGAGCTTGATGAATTAAGTATTGAGATTTTCAAACGTGAAGCATTGAAAAACAACAGAATATCCGTTGAAGATACGAAAATTTCCCGTAAAGAGTTATTGAACAGATTAAACCTGATAAGTGAAGACGGCAAACTTAAACGTTCCGCAATAATACTTTTCTATCCAAAACCGAGCAGAATTGTTGAAGGATGTTATGTTAAAATAGGTAAATTTGCAAATGATGTTGATATAGAATATCAGGATATGCTGGAAGGTTCTCTTTTTCGTATAGCAGACCAAATTATAGATTTAATTTTTACAAAATATCTTAAGGCGAAAATTTCTTATGACCACGATATAAGAGTGGAAACTTTTCCTTTTCCCAGGGACGGTGTGCGTGAAGCAATATATAACGCTTTAATTCACAATAACTATGCAAGCTGTGTTCATATACAAATTAAGATAAGAGACGATGCAATGTATATAAGCAACAATTGTATTTTGCCGTTTGGCTGGAACGAACAATCTCTTATGCAGCCGCACAGACAAAAAGTAGGGTGAAAAGTAGGGTGAAAATAATAGAACTTATAAATAATAATTCTACTATTACCAGAGAAGAATTGGCGGAAAAATTAAATTTAACATTAAAAGGAATAGATAAACAAATAAAAATTCTTAAAGAAAAAAAAGTAATAGAGAGAGTTGGTGCTGATAAAGGCGGCTATTGGAAAATAAACAGAAAAGAAAATGACAAGTTGAAGAGTTGAAAGAGTGAATGGTTTAAACTGGAAACGAACAGAAGAAAATTTTTGAAAAAATTCCTCTGCTCGTTTTTTTCGGTCAACGCTATGTATTGACCTTAGTTATTTTAAATTTTTAAATGAAATAGTTTTAAAGTTATACTGTTTGAATTTATTACCATTCAAAATCAAAAACTGTTCTTCTGGTTAATCCTACATCTGAACCTATACCTTGAACCGGTTTGCCGCCGCTTCTTTTTAATTCTTCAGGTTTAAATACAGCTGTTTGAATAAGGTTTTTTATATTTGCACCTGTATTAGAACTGCCGGCACGAAACCATGTAAAATATTTATTTCCTCTTGCATCTATACCTAAAACAGGATCATAGTTTGTTGCTGTTGTTCCTGTCCAATAAAAATTTCCATACTCGGAATAGTAGGCTTTCTGTGCAGAACTTAGTGCCCCTAACAGTGCGTATCCTTCCGCCAATTTTGCTTTATCAACATAAGCACGGTAAATTGGAACACTGATAACTGATAAGATAATAACGATTGCAATTGTGATAACCAATTCTACCAAAGTAAAACCTGTTACTTTTCTTCTTTCTTTTTGAATAATCATAATTTTTTTCTCCTTTTTTTATTTTTATTTTATCGGGGGCTAAGCGGTGGCTCACCGCGTCCCCTTCTTCCTCTTTCGCCATTGCAATTTTCAACCATTCAAC
>CAJOOL010000173.1 GCA_905236115.1 uncultured Endomicrobiia bacterium | reverse complement strand
GGGATACCGGGCAATTTATCGCGAGAAGTTCCAACGAATTTAGAGGCAAAAAGCCTTGCGGTTTCCGTTCAGAATTATTCAGTGTTTCCTAAACAAACTTCCTTTCAAAATTGAATTTGTTTGCGGAGTTGATATAAAGATTATTGTTAAACGCTCTCAGTATTTGTGTCAAATAATTTACGTTCGGTTCAATATAAGATAAATCAATTGCGAAAGATTTTATCCCCGCAGCGGCAAGCCTGTTTTTAAATCCCAATAAATTTATCGGAAACTTCGGTATAATAAAATTTTCGCTGCCGTTTGATATTACTTTAAATTCGTCAACACCGGATTTAATTTTTTTGTTTTCAATTTCTTTTACAAATTTCATTTTGGATGTAACAACTTCCGGAAAACCCGACAGATAAACAATCAAATTGTTCTTCAAAATTTTTGATAAATCTTTTATGTTGAACAAATCATCTTCCCAAGAAGTTGTAAACGCACAAACACCGTATTTTGATAAGAACTCCGCACTGCAGGAATTTAATGTATATAAATACTGTCCGGAATACAAATTAACGATACCTGATTGCCGTATTGCAGGCTTTGTCTGCTGTTCTTTTCTAATCTTTCGTTCAAACATATAAAGCTGAGAAATATTGTTTATAAAAAAGTTTTGACAGCCTTTGGAAATTAAGAAATCAATATTTGTTTGAAACAAGCTTAAATCTTCTTCGTCAATATAAGCAGGCAGTTCAAAATAAAAATTTTTCGGATTATTTAGTTTTTTTATTTCAAAAATATTATTTTTTGACAGTTTTATAACAATTGCAGATTCCCGTTTTGTTTGCCGTTTCCAATCTTCTGCCATTCCAATCTTCAACTCTTCTAAAATATTCAGCCACTTCAAATTATTTATTCTTACAAACATCAGAGGCAAATTTAGAGGTATAGAAGAATGGATGTTCGGATGTCCGGATAAAAAAGAAGTAGCGACATTTATTTTCTTTATTGCAGTTTCCGTACATCCATTCTTCCATACATCCATACTTCGCACGCTTTGCGTGCTCGCATCGGCAGTCTTATAAACTTCAAAACCGTTTTCCAAATAAATATTTTTATAACTTATCAAATATCCGCCGTCTTGTTTTACAATTTTTTCCGTTTTCATTACGTAACTTTTATCATGTTTTTTATCTGTAAGCCGCAGCACATCTCCGGCACATAAAATATATTTCGTTTTCAATTTGAAATTTTCGGCTGTTTTATCTTCCACGGTTCCCAACAACAGCCCGGTGTTTTTTGATTTTTGCGGTTCAAAAATATTTTCATTTTTGGAAATAAAATTAAAAGTTGTTTTCTGTCTGGCATAGTCAAAAGATAAAATTTCTTTTGCCGTTTTCAATGTTTCTTTAAAATTTTTTTCGTCACAGTCAATCAGCATTCTGTAAGCTCTAACCGTTTTTGCAACATAATCCGGGCTCTTCAAACGCCCCTCAATTTTTAAAGAATTTATGCCGGTATTTTGAATTTGTTTTACATATTCTATCAGCTGAAAATCTTTCGGCGAAAGATAATATCCGCTTTTGTTGTCCGCCGTCCACAACCGCCTGCACGGCTGAGTGCAGCGGCCTCTGTTTCCGCTGTAACCGCCGATAAAACTTGAAAACAGACACATCCCCGACACACAGAAACATAACGCTCCGTGACAGAAAATTTCAAGTTCAATTTTCGTATTGTTTCTTATGGATTTTATTTCTTCAAAGGAAAGTTCTCTTGCAAGCACCGCTCTTTTAAAGCCTGCTTTTTCAGCCTGTTTTGCACCGTAAGAATTATGTATAACCAGCTGTGTGCTTGCATGAAGATTTAAATGCGGGAAATATTTTTTTATCAGCTGCACAACGCCCAAATCCTGCACGATAACGCCGCCGGCACCGGCAGAAGAAATATATTCCAGATTTTTTATAACATCTTTTATTTCGCTTTCTTTTATTAAAGTGTTTAATGTTACAAAAACTTTTACGTTTTTTTCTTTCGCATAACTGCAAATTTCTGCAAGCTGTTTATAAGAAAAATTTTTTGCTTTAGCCCTTGCACTGAAATCTTTCAGCCCGGCATACACGGCATCGGCACCGGCAGATACCGCCGCCAAAAATGCTTCCGTATTTCCGCATGGTGCTAAAATTTCAGGTTTCATTTATTTATTTTTTATTGAATAAATTTTTCAAGGAATCGCCAAGTTTCTTGCCGACGTTTTCAAGCTTTTTCGGGTCGTTTAAAATTTCGGTTACGGTTGCCGCCGCATCAAAAGAAGTTTTAGGATTGGATATAGTTCCGGTAATTTTCATTGCCGCATAAAGTCCCGTATTAACTTTCATATCCACTTTTTCGGTATTAAAATCCACACTGCCTTTAACGTCCATTGCGGTCAACGGAATTTTTATTTCAACTTTATTTGTCTGCATAACGCCTTTTGTAAAAGTAACTTTTGCCGTCATACTTTCATAGTCAATTCCGGAAGATTTGCTTTTGGCGGTGATGTTGTTGTTCAACGCGTTAAAAATCAATAAAAATAATTTTGCATATTTATTTTCAGCCAGTTTATCCGTGTCGGTTATCGTTCCCGTGCTTATTACAAGGTCAAAAGTTCCGTCGGTTTTTTTCATATCGCAGGATACGGATTTTAAAGAAGTTTTCAATGCCGCATTTTTGCTTATCAAATACGGAACATTTATTTCATTGATATTGATATTTGTATAAATGTTATAAGTTTCGGTTTTATTATTTTTAGCCGAAGAAGTATTTTGTTTTTCCGAACCGTTTTGTTTTTCGTTTTTGGCGGACTGCGTTTTTTTATTTTCGTCTGTTTTATTCTGTTCCGTTTTTTTCTGTGCTGATGTTGTTGTTGCCGCAGCACTGCTTGTCTTTATCGTCAGCTTATCCATATCCAAATTAAGTTTAATATCGTTATTTATGAAAGAACCGTCGGCTTTAAATTTTCCCTTATTGAAAATACCGTCAATACTTTTAACGGTAATATTTTTTACGGATTTCATAACACAGTCCGCATTAAGGTCTGATACCTGCACGGCCGGCAGATAATCAAATGCCATACTTTTAAGTTTTACGGTTCCGGAAATATTTTTATCGGACACATTCATATCCGACAAAATTTTTCCTTTTAAATTATATTCCGGAAAAAAGTCCTTAAAATCGTCCGTAAACAAATCCAAATTTATTTTTAAATTATACAGTAAGTTTTCTTTGCTCCAGTCAACGGCTCCGGAAATTTTTGAGGAAGATTTCGGAAGCACAAAACTTAAACTTTCAATATTTGCATTTTGTGAAGAAATATTTACAACGGTTTTTGTTTTAAAATCAATCTTGCTTATATTGAAATTTTTTATTTTTATAAAATCTTTAACCGTTTTTTCGTTGATGTTTTTTACGGCGGCATTGCAGTCTATTTTCGGCATATTCATATTTTCCACTGTTCCCGTCAATGCAAATTCGGCGTTGTTGTATTTCGTTTGAAAAGTTTCAATATTCAACAGCATTTTTTCCAAATCAAAATTATTTAAATGAGTTTGAAATCTTGTCTTTACAGGAATTGCAATATGCAGTTTTTTTTGTTTTACGTCAATATCGCAGGATGCATCGCACCAAAAATTTTCTGCGGAAGAAAAATCATTTATTGATAAATCAAAATTTTTAATGCTTGCTGTAAGCTCCGCCTTAATGTCGGAAAAATGTATATCCGAATCTTTTATCGTCAGGCTGTCAATAATTATTTTAAAGGAATTGTTTTCTTTGTCTTCGGATGTAATATTTTTGTTTAAGTCATTTTTGGAATTTTCGGTTCCTTTGTTTTCCGTTGAAATATCCGAAACATTCGGTTTTTCCGTATCAGTTTTTTTGGTTACGCCCGTTTTATCGTTTTCATTTTTTGAAGACTGAAAACTTTCAATAATATCATCAAAATTAAATTTTCCGTTTTTGTCTTTGCTTATGTTTATATCCACGTCATCCAAAAGAATATTTGTAATTTCAATTTTTTTTGACAGAAGCGGAAGCGGCGAAATTTTTATCGTAAAATGTCCGGCTTTAATAAAAGTTCCGTCATTAAGCGTGGAACGTTCCGATATTTTAAAGTTTTTCAAATCTATTCCGATAAGAGCAAACGAAAGTTTGTCAAAAGTTACTTCCCTGTTAAAATTATTTTTTGCATAATCGGCAATGTAAGATTTTATTTTTTCTTCCGGTAAAAATACTTTCAGCACCACAACCGCCGTAATTGATAAAACAATAATTAATCCTGCCAATGATACTGCCAAAACTTTTAATATTTTCATACTTTTCCCCTTTCTTCTAATCTTCAACTTTTCAACTCTTTAAGCCACTGCCTTTCTCAGCCGCAGTTTTTGTCATCTCCGCCCAGTTCTTTCCCGTCTTAATCTCCACAACCAAAGGCACATCCAGCTTAACGGCATTTTCCATTTCATATTTTAAAATTTTAAGAACAAAATCTTTTTCTTTTTCCGGTACTTCCAGCAGCAAATCGTCGTGAACCTGAAGTAAAATTTTTGTTTTCAAATACTGCTCTTTTATTTTTTTATGCACGTTTATCATTGCAATTTTTATGATGTCTGCGGATGTTCCCTGCACGGGAGTATTCAACGCCATTCTTTCGCCGAATGCCGCAATCTGTTTGTTGGATGAATTTATTTCCGGTATATACCTTATCCTTCCCGCAAGAGTTTTGACATATCCTTTTTCTTTAGTCTCTTCTATTATTTTTGCAGACCAGTTTTTTACTCCGGAATATTTTGCAAAATAACCGTCTATGTATTCTTTTGCCTGTTTCACTCCTATGCCCAGCTGTTTTGCCAGACCGAAAGAAGATATTCCGTAAACTATTCCGAAATTTATGCTCTTTGCCGCCATTCTCTGTTCTTTTGTAACGTCTTCAATTTTTTCCACACCGAAAATTTCCTGAGCGGTTGCCGTATGAATATCTTTACCGGAATTAAACGCATAAATTAAATTTCTGTCTTTTGAAATATGTGCCAGAGAACGCAAATCTATCTGGGAATAATCGGCAGAAATAAAAATATTTCCGTCGTCTGCAGCAAAAGCTCTTCTTAATTTTCTTCCGTATTCCGTTCTGACCGGAATATTTTGTAAGTTAGGCTCGGAAGAAGACAGTCTTCCCGTAGCGGTTACCGCCTGATTAAAAACAGTGCGAATTCTTTCGTCCCCGTATTTAAGAAAATTTTTCATCGGATCAACATAAGTTCCTTTCAGTTTTTGCAGTTCGCGGTATTTTAAAATTTCGTTTGCAATACCGTATTCGGCAAGCTCGGCAAGAACTGATTCATCGGTTGAATATCCTGTCTTTGTTTTTTTTACGGCGGGAAGATTTAATTTGTCAAACAGAATTACGGATAACTGTTTCGGCGAATTGATATTGAATTTTTCGCCGGCAAAAGAATAAATTTTATTTTCCGAAATTGAAATTTCTTTTATCAGTTCTTTATCAAAATCTTCCAAAAAATTTTTGTCTATTTTTATTCCGTTTTCTTCCATTTCAAAAAGAACTTCAATTATCGGCATTTCCATATCAAAAAAAAGTTCCGACAAATTATTTTTTTCAAGCTCATATTTTAAAATGTTTTTCAGATAAAAAATATTTACGGCTTTTGAACAGGAATATTCGGATAAAACTTCTATGCTTGTATCATCGGTTTTTATTTTTCTGCTTCCTTTGGAAAAAATTTCTTCCGAATTTTTAATATGAAAGTCCGAATATCTTAAAGCCAAAGTTTCAATATTATGCTGTCTTGACGGATTAATGCAGTAAGATGCCAGCATCACGTCAAAAGCCGCATTTTTTAAATTTATTCCGATACTTTTAAAAATATGTTTTACGAATTTCAAGTCACATCCGATAAAAGAATTTTTATTGTTTTCAAAAACTTCTTTTAATTCCGAAACAAAAGTTTCCTGAGGTATTTGCCTGAGAGTAAAATCGTTATGGTTTACGGGAATGTAATAATTGTCCTGCATACCGAAGCACAGCGACACGCCGACAAGAATTCTGTTTCTTATTTCGGTTCCGGTTGTCTCAACGTTTACGGCAATTTCTTCTTGAGACAAAAGTTTTTCTTTTAAAATTTTAAGTTTTTCCGTATCGTCAATAACGGTAACATTATTTGTTATTTTTATATGTTTTGTTTTTTCTTCAGCTTTTTGCTGTTCGTTATTTTCAAATAAAGGCAGTGTTTCCTGCCGCCCCGTTGCGGATTCACTTACAATTCTCTGCTCTTTTTCATTTTCACTTTCATTTTTCAAATTTTCCGCTCTTCCGTTCTTCCGCTCTTCCAATTCTCCAACATTTTGCTTCTTCACAAAGCTGAACAATTCATATTTCTTAAAAAATTCCTGAGCCTGTTTTTGCTCAAAAAGATTTTCATTAAACTTCATCTCTTCCAAAGAAATTTCCGTCAGAGCGTTTTCTTCCAGTTTTACCAGCTTTTTTGCAAGGATTAAATTTTCCGTTCCGTCTTTGATATTTTGAGAAATCTTTCCTTTTATATTATCTGCATTTTTAATTATTTCTTCCGTGCTTCCGTAAGTTTGTATCAGCTTTACGGCAGTTTTTTCACCTATGCCCGGCACACCCGCAACGTTATCGCAGGCATCGCCCGTCAAAGCCAGCATATCAACAATTTTATCGGGGTATATCCCGTATTTTTCATAAACTTTCAGGCTGTCATACATTATATTTTTTGATTCGTTCCAAATATGTATATTATCGTTTACCATCTGAAACATATCTTTGTCGCCGGTTACTATTACAACATTTACATTTTGTGCTTCGGCTTTTCTTGCGGCTGCAGCTATTATGTCGTCGGCTTCAAAACCTTCTTTTTCCAAAAGGCACAGCTGCAAGGCTTTAACGGCTTGGCGTGCTATGGGCATCTGTTTTTTCAAATCTTCGTCAATCTCTTTTCTGTTGGCTTTATATGACGGCGATAATTTATGTCTGAAATTTTTTGCAGGATAATCAAAACATACCGCCATATAGTCCGGTTTTTTTTCTCTCTTTATTTTATTTATAAGTTTGACAAAACCGAAAACCGCATTTGTGGGAATGCCTGCGGATGTAGTCAGCGGACGTATTGCGTGGTATGACCTGTGAATGTATGCACTTGCATCAATGATGTATAATACTTTATTCATTTTTTATTTTATTAAATCTCCGATGGTATATTTGGAAAAAAAATCGTTTATGATATTATAAAAATCTTTCCACATAGCAAGCGTTCTGCACAGAGCTTTTCTTTCACATACGGAACCTTTTTTCAAACAGGCTACCGGTGCAAGGTCGCCTTCGGTAAGTCTTAAAATATCAATAATTTTACAATTTTTTATATTTTTGCACGGCTTGTATCCGCCGCCTTTTCCGTGAACGCCTTCAATGATTTTATTTTTGGTAAGTATGGGAAGAATTTTTTCCAGATACTTCAGCGATATTCCCTGCCTTTCGGCAACATCTTTCATGGGAATATAATTTCCGTTTGAATTTTTCGTCAAGTCCAGTATTACTCTTATGGCGTATCTTCCTCGCGTTGATACTAACATATCGTTCCTCCGCCCAGCACAATATCGCCGTCATAAAAAACCGCCGCCTGCCCGGGAGTGGGTGCCTTTTGCGGTTCGTCAAAAACCACTTTTGCAATACCGTTATCCTGCATAAAAACCGCAGCAGGTTTTTCTTTCTGATGATAACGGGTTTTTACAAAACATTTAAATTCTTTTTTCGTAATATTATCCGAAATTATATTAAAATCTTTCACATAAAATTCTTTTTTATTCAAATCTTCCAAACTGCCCAGCATAACCGTATTGTCTTTTGCCGAAATTTTACATACATACACCGGCTTTAAAAAACTTCCCAAACCGCGTCTCTGTCCGATAGTATAATGAATTATTCCTTTATGCCTGCCGATAACTTTTCCTGCGGTATCAATAAAATTTCCTTCAACTATTTTTTTATCGGAAAATTTTTCAATGGCTTTTGCATAATCTCCGTCGGGAACAAAACATATATCCTGGCTGTCGGGCTTATCGGCATTTATAAAATTATTTTCTTTGGCGATTTCTCTTATTTCATTTTTATTCAGACCGCCCAGCGGAAACAAAATATGTGCAAGCTGCTGCTGCGTTAAAGAATACAAAACATAGCTTTGGTCTTTAGTTTCGTCAACAGCTTTTTTCAGATAATATTTATCGTTTATTTTTTCTATTCTTGCATAATGTCCGGTGGCAATATACTTACAGCCAAGGCTTACGGCCGTATCGTAAAGCTTTTGAAACTTCATATATTTGTTACAGTCTATGCAGGGGTTTGGCGTTTGTGCATTTTGGTAGCATTCAACAAATTTATCTATAACTTTTTTTCTGAAATCCTGCTTAAAATTTAAAACATAATATTTCATACCCAGTTTACAGGCAACGCTTCTTGCATCGTTTGTATCTTTCAGCGAACAGCATGTTTTGCTTTCGCTTCCTATATCTTCGTTGTCATACAGTTTCATTGTGCAGCCGATACATTCATATCCCTGTTGTTTCAGCAGATATGCCGTCACGGAAGAATCTACTCCGCCGCTCATTGCAACCAAAACTTTTTCTTTCATGATTTTTTCCGTATTTTTTTGAAAATGCTTCACTTTACCAACTTTCAAGGTAGGTTTTATATATTATTAAAAAAGATTTTTTTTGTCAAATTCGGATTTGGGGATTAATCAGTGTTTTATTTATCCGATATTTTCATTTTCCATAATGGAGTTTTTTGAATTTTTCACTGTTTCGGAAAGGACTTTAATTTCTTTTTTTAACAGTTCGTTATCTTTTTTCAGCAGACTTATTTCCAGTTCAAAACGTCTGTTTTTTTCTTCAAATTTTTTATTTTGTTCATCTATCAGCCGTGTAATCAAACCGATATTATCGGCATTTTGGTTTCGTGTTTCCTGCGTGGAATTTAACGGATTTGCCGGCGGAACGGAACCGCTTTCCAGAAAATAATTTACCGGAATATTTAATCCCTCGGCAAGTTTTTCTATTGTTTCCATCTTAGGATTGTTGGAGCGGCCTTTTATCCAGCGACTGATAACGGGATGTTTGATGTTTAACATCTTCGCAAGGTCGGACTGCGACATATCTTTTTCTTTTAAAATTTTCTTTAATTTATCACCAAAGTTCATTTTGATAATCTTCAAGATACAAACAAAACAATCTATTGACTTTTATAAATTTATATGTTAATATATGTAATATATAGATTAATTTTTATGTTAAATTTTGAGTTTTTGTAACACTCAGAATAATTAAAAATATACACGCCGAGCGGGCTGTTTTGGCATACCACCGAAATCATAGCACAGCTTGACAAAGAAGATAAATAACTTTGCGGGCTTTTTATCTCTCGGCGATTATACAAAAATG
>CAJOOL010000172.1 GCA_905236115.1 uncultured Endomicrobiia bacterium | reverse complement strand
TTTTTGCAAATCGTTTTTATCCATACCGCAGCCGTTATCCGTAACGGAAATTAATTTTTTGCCTGCTTTTTGTATTTCCACAAGAACGGAATCCGCACCTGCGTCAAGAGCATTTTCAACAAGCTCTTTTACAACGTTAAGCGGACGTTCCACTACTTCGCCGGCAGAAATTTTATTGATGGTATTTTCATCTAAGAGTTCAATCATAACGGCAATTTACAATTTATAATTCTCTATTCCTATATTTTCAGTTTCTTTTCGCACAGGCTGTAATACTTGCAGTCTTTATCGCATACATCCGTTACGCCCAAAGTAATTTTATTTTCGCAGTCGGTATAATCTTGTGCAACATCCAATATTTTCTGAAAATCTTCATCCCTCATTTCCGTAAACTTTATGGCCGTATTCCAAATAAGATTTTTCTTTTCGTTTCTTACCACAACGCCCGTTATCATTTCGGTTTTAAAAGAATCAAAATCAAATACCAGACAAACCTGCGTATTTACTTTTATCTGAACGTGCAGCATTATATACATTCCGCCCGCAGATAAGTTCATTATCAAACCGGGGAAAAAACCCGCTTCAGTAGATATAAAAACTTCTTTGGCAATGTCTTTTATCACCGGCAGTCTTACATGTTTTCTTCTGTTTTTTGTAACCATTTTCCCCCCTTCTTAAACTAGTTTTTATATTTTTGTTTCCATTCGGCCAACAGATTTAATGCGTCCAGCGGCTTTAAATTATTTATATCCAGTTTATTTAATTCTATCAAAATTTCAGGTTCAATTGAAGTAAAAAGAAACGGCTGGTTGATTTCTTCTTCCACTTTTGAAGAATTTTTATTCAAATTTTTCTCCAGAATTTTTAAAACTTCTTTTGCCCTTTTTATCACGCTGCCGGGAAGTCCTGCAATTTTGGCGACATGTATTCCGTAAGATTTATCCGCCGCTCCGTCAATAATCTTGTGCAGAAATATTACATTATTATTCCATTCTTTTACTTCCACGCTTTTATTAAATAATCCCTTGTTTTTATCGGCAAGATTTGTAAGCTCAAAATAATGCGTTGCAAAAAGAACTTTTACGCCTCTGTTTTTTTTCTGCGACATATCACAAAATGCCTCTATTACCGCCCATGCGATAGACATTCCGTCATAAGTGGATGTTCCGCGTCCTACCTCGTCAAGAATGATTAAACTTCTGTCGGTATACAGGTTTAAAATATTTGCCGTCTCGGACATCTCCACCATAAAAGTAGATTCTCCCGCAGCCAGATTATCGCCCGCACCTATTCTGGTAAAAATTCTGTCAACTACGCCTATCTTTGCGGAAGAACACGGAACAAAAGAACCTGTTTGTGCCATTATGACTATCAATGCGGTCTGTCTTAAATATGTGGATTTTCCTGACATATTGGGCCCGGTAATAATCATAACCCTGTTATCTGTATCATTTAAGTTTATATCGTTTGCCACAAAATTTCCGGCTTTCAAAATCCGTTCCACAACAGGATGTCTGGCATCTTTCAAAACCAGCTCTTTCGTATCGGTAATTTCAGGACAGCAGTAATTGTATCTTAAGGCATTATCGGCAAAAGCAAGATATATATCAAGCTCTGCAATCTTTAAAGAAAGTTCCAAAATATTCTGAACATATTCGGCAATGCTCTGTCTTAAAGAAATATAAATTTCCGTCTCCAGCTTAATTATTTTATCGCGGGCGGAAATTATTTTTTCTTCAAAATTTTTCAGTTCCTGCGTGATATATCTTTCGCAGTTTGTAAGAGTCTGTTTGCGGACATAGTTGGCAGGCACCAAATGAGAATTGGCTCTGGTTACTTCAATATAATAGCCGAAAACAGATGTGTAGCCTATCTTTAAATTACTTATTCCCGTCTTTTGCTTTTCTTCATTTTCCATATCGGAAATATATTTTTTGGCATCGCGGTTTATCGCTCTGTATTCGTCAAGCTCTTTTGAAATACCCTGTTTTATAACACCGCCGTCTTTAATAAATACAGGAGCATCGGGATTGATATATGTTCCTATTTTGTTTATTATATCAAAAATTATTTCTTCGTTATTCTTACTTTGAAAATCTCCGCCGGTTTTCCAATCTTGCGATACTGCACCGTTCCAATCCGGCATATTTAAAATTTCGGTTATATTTTTAAGAGAATCTTTCAAGGCCAGCATTTCTTTGGGATGTGCAGAACCGGAAACTATTCTGGAAGAAATTCTGTCCAAATCGTAAATGCTTTTCAAACGCTGCCTCAACTCGTCTTTAAGAGAAGAATTTTTTACAAAAAATTCAATATTTTTATGTCTGGATTTAATGTCGGAAACTTTAATAAGAGGCTTAACCAGCCAGTGTCTTACCAACCTTGCCCCCATAGGCGTAACTGTGGAATCTATTGCCGAAAGCAAAGACCCGTCCGATTTTAAAGTGGAATTAGAACGAAGTATTTCCAGATTTTTTATTGCAGCACTGTCCAGCACCATATAATTGTTATTTTCAATAAATTTTATATTTTTCAGCACGGCAAGCGTCTGCGGACGATTTTCTTTAATATAAACATATACCAAACCTGCAGCAGAAATAATATCCGGCTTATCGGAAATATTGAAGTGGTTAAGAGATTGAACGCCGAGAGTTTTTTCAATAAAATTTTCACAATATGACGGATCGGAATAAATATCTTTTATCGGCGACACAAGTATTTCAAACTTATTCAGAATCTTCTTCAGCGTTTCATTACCGAAGTCTTTTTGGGAAACGATTATTTCGTTCGGTTTATATTTTATAATTTCATTTTCAAGATTAAACAAATTCGTTCTGTAGGTAAAAAGTTCCCCGGTGGAAATATCGGTTACGGCAACGGCCGCACTGTTTTTATTATAAGTAACCACAGACATTAAGAAATTATTATTTTTTGAATCCAGCAGATTTTCTTCCAACAGAGTTCCCGGCGTAATAACGCGCACCACGCCTCTTTTCACTATTCCTTTTACTGTTGCGGGGTCTTCCAGCTGTTCGCAAATCGCAACTTTGTAACCGGCTTTTATAAGTTTTCTGATGTAATTATTTACGGAATGATACGGCACGCCGCACATAGGTTCATTCTGTCTTTTTGTAAGGATAACTTCCAAAATACTGTGAACTTTTACGGCATCTTCGCCGAACATTTCATAAAAATCCCCAAGCCTGAAAAACAATACGGCATCGGGATACTGTGCTTTAATGCCGAGATACTGCTGCATCAAGGGTGTCGGCTGATTTTTATCTTTTTTATTTTCTTTATTTTCTTCGGTCATAATTTTTTTGTTTGATGTATGTTATCAGTCTGTCAAACCGATGAAAATCAATCACGGTCTGAATGTTTCAGCTTCTATTTTATCATTTTTGGGAAAGAATATAAAGAAGATTTACTGCCGGCGGAGGCTTGTGATGCGGGAAAGCTTGTGGCGGCTTGTGGCTGTTGCCGAATGAAATATCATAAAAAACTATTTGCTTTTCAAAAACTCAATTTCTTTTTTCAGAAATTCGTTTTCTCTTTTCAACAGAGAAATCTCGGCATCGTGCCTTTTTATTTTTTCTTCCAGAAAATCTATTTTTATGCTGCCGTTATCTTTATCGTCTTCTTTTTTTTCGGTCAGTCCTGCTTCTTTCAAGAGAAAATTAAAAGAAATATCCAGTGCATCGGAAACTTTTTTTAGAGAATTCAAAGACGGATTTCTTGTCCCCGTAATCCAGTGGCTTATAACTGCTTGGTCTATCCCCAGTTTACCGGCAAGCTCAGCCTGCGTAAAGCCTTTTTCCGCAATAATTCTTTTAAAATTTTTGCCAAAAAAAGTTTTCCTGCTTTTCATATATTCCCCTTAAGAAAATATCCGCATTTCATTGAAAAGAAAAAAATCCCTTGACTTTACAAAATAAATCTTTTATAATATGAACATAAGATATTTTTTGGTCAATACAAAAACAATAAAGATAAATTTTGATAAATATACAAAATAAAAAAAAACAAAAGCCGAGCGGGCTGATTTGGCATACCGCCAAAGCATAGCATTAGCTTGGAAAAAAGATAAATATTATTGTCAAGGAATTTATCTTCTCGGCGATTATACAAAAATGCTCTTTAAAAAGCAACAATTACAGCGAAAAAACAGCAAATTTTGGAAAGAGGAACCCGAGGGATTAGCCTCGGATAATATAAAAAACAAAAAGGAGAAAAAATTATGAAAAAACTTAAACAGAAGTATAGATGTATGGATGACCGGAAGTATGGGAACAGAAAAACGACGGGATGCCCGACAAAAACATTCGGGCATGACAGACTGGGCGGCTTCACATTGGTGGAGCTGGTTATCGTTATCGCAATTGTTATTATTCTTTCGGTTATTTCAGTTCCGATTTACCGCGGATATGTGGATAAATCCAAAATGGCTGAGGGATATGCTCTTTTAGGAGCAATTCTTTCTGCACAAAAAGCCTATTACAGTGAATATGGAAATTTCTTAAGAGATGTAGATATTGAAGCTGGTACTGGAGATTATACTTCATACAATCCATTACTCGGCGTGGATGCCCGAGGTAATAAATATTTTACTTGGTTTGCTGCAGGACATAGGAATGTAATTTTCCCTAAATATTATACATCTGCAGGAGCAATATTACCTGAAGAATTAAGTGCTCCCGGAAAAAGTTCTTTATATTTGCAATACAATATAACCAAAGGTGCCAAAATTGTTATTTATCCACAAGATTATGATAGTTCTTGGACGCTTTAATATATCAATAATAAACTCAAAATATTACTATATTTTCACTTAAAAATTTACTGCAAAAAAATAAATAAACAGGATTGCCCCATAGCAGCAATCCGGAAAAAACGAGCAGAGGAATTTTTCTAAAAATTTTCTTCTGTTCGTTTCCTGTTTAAAGCATTCAACTGTCGCTGCCGTTCAAACTTCTCAGCTTCTCAGCCGTCATTTTCAACCTTTCAACTATCATTCAATTATAAATTGTAAATTATAAATTGCCGTTTCTGTCGTTCAGCTTTTCCGCTTATTCAAAACAACGGCAGTCAGCCAAAAATAATCCATTGCTACACGCGGACCGCGTAATACCGTATCAAAACAATCACCTATTAAAAAAGAAATCCACGCAAACAAAAGACATAACGCAAGTATTGAATTTTCTCTTCTGTATTGAGTAAATAATTCTTTAAGAATTAAAAATATGATTCCCGAAAAAATAATAAAACCGATAATTCCGAAATCAGCCAAAATATTTAAATACATGGAATGTAAATGTCTGGCATTATCATCCTGTGCAACGTTAAGTTTTTTAAAAACATCTTTCTGTCTTACGCCTTGTCTCGGACCTGTGCCGAAAACAAAATTTTCTTCAAAAACTGTTATAGCAACTTTATAAGCCTCTATTCTGTTTGTTAAACTCCATTCTTTTGTTACGCTGGTGTTATGAATTCTGTCCTGCATAAATTTATTGTTACTGAAAAGAACTGCAGTTATTACCAAACATAAAAGACATATAATCAAAGGTATTTTAAATTTTCTCATTTTAATAATGTAAAAAACAAATATTGACAGATAGGTAATACCGCCGGCAATATAATATCCTCTTGAACCCGTAAGATACAAGCAAATTATAAAAAATATTGTTAATAAAAATAAATATATTTTATTTGATTTTGATAAATCTTCTTTAAACAATAAAGGAATTAACGTAAAACAGGAAAGCAAAACACATATTGCTCCGCAAGAAATATGCCATATAAGTCCGTGCAAATGCATTCCCTTTCTTGCCAGCCATAATCCCGCTATTTCCTGATAAAAAAACCCGAAGTAAGATAATACGGAAAATATCAACACCGTGGTAAATACGGAAATATATACTTTAATTAAATTTATTTTTTGTTTATTGTCCGTAACATAAAGCCCTAAAACAAAAAGAAACAGCCAGCTGGTTAAAGCAGAAAAGCCAAAGCGGAAACAATATATCCCGTTATGTGGGAAAATATTATTCCCGCCGAAAAAATATAATTCAATACCGATTCAATCATTATTATTTATATCCTGTGCAGTAAATTTTGTTAGTTAAGCAAATATGCCGTTTCATTTCTTGCTTTCGTGGTATTCCTGTTCGGTGTTTACTGACCAAATGTTATCTTTTGTTTTAATACCGTTTATAATATTTTCCACGGCAGTAATTGCCGTAAGCATTGAATGATCCATATTATTATATTTGTGCATACCGTTTCTGCCGATCAGGAAAAGATTTTCATATTCGTTCACAAACTTTTTAATTATATCAAATTCTTTATACGTTCCGAAATAGCCGGGATAAGCTTTCGGCACTCTGACAATGCAGCCGTCAAGAACGTCTTCTTCTTTTATTATTTTTATTTGAGCCAATTCTTTCTTGGCGAAGTTTATAAAATCTTCATCTTTCGTATTCCACATATCGTCGTTTTCATCACAGAAATATTCCAAGCCCAGCCAAACGGTATTTTCATAATCTTTTACAAGATACGGACTCCAGTTATTAAATATCTGCAGTCTGCCGAGCTTTACTTCTCTTTCCTGTATGTATATCCAATCGTCGGGAACTCTGTTTTTGTAAGATTTCAGTTTTGTATTATTTTTAATTATCGTATCTTTTACAAGCAGCCCTACCGTAATAAAACTTCTGTAACCCAGCCCGTCGGAAACTCTCTTTACTTCGT
>CAJOOL010000171.1 GCA_905236115.1 uncultured Endomicrobiia bacterium | reverse complement strand
ATTTAGAGGCAAAAAGCCTTGCGGTTTCCGTTCAGAATTAATCAGTGTTTCCTTAAACCCAAAAATTGCACAGCAATTTTTACCATAAACTTATCAGCTGATCAGTTCCTCAGCTTATCAGCTAAAAATAAAAGCAAAGGAGAAAAACTATGAAAAAATCATTGAAATTTTGTAAAAGCAAAACGGGCTTCACTTTGGTAGAGCTGGTCATCGTAATCGCCATTGTCATAATTCTGTCAGTAATCAGCGTGCCTATCTACAGAGGTTACGTGGATAAATCCAAAATGGCAGAAGGTTATGCACTTCTTGGAGCTATTCTTTCAGCACAAAAAGCTTATTACTCCGAATATGGAAATTTTTTAAAATCGGGAAATGCAACTGCAGGAATGAATGGTTTTACAGTGTATGAACCTATACTCGGTGTTGATGCCAGAGGTAGCAAATATTTTACTTTCTTTAGACCGGGAACGGAAGCTAATTCTCAAGGAAAAGATTTTTTTAGTGCTTTTGTAAAAAAGCCTAAAGAGTTGTGTGAAAACGGTTATACCAGATTGGGTTTAAATTATTATATTGTTTCAGGTGCTACTTTTTCGGAATCAAACGGATAAAGAAAACACCTGTTAATTCTCAAACAAAAACTGTTGTTGTATTTTTTTTTAAAACTTTCTTCAAAAAGAATACAAGGAAAATTTTTGTTTGAAACAAACCATAAAACGCCTATGAACACAGAAATTTTCAGAGCCAAAATCAGTTGATCCGAGCGAATAACAGATGATTTTATCGCAAAAATCCGAGCGAATAAGAAAACGATACAAAAATCTTCTTAAAACAGTGAAAATTTTGCTATAATAAAGGTATGATTATTAAAACCGATAAATCAACCTTTGCACATTATTTGGAAGACGCATCCGGGATGCTCGGAGCAAATGCCGAGAAAGTTTATATTCCCGAAACCAAAGAAGAAGTTTCAGCCTTATTAAAAGAATGTTCCGAAAAAAAAATCCCCGTTACCGTAGCTGCAGGCTGTACCGGCGTGACCGGCGGATGCCTTGCTTACGGCGGAGTGATTTTGTCAACGGAAAAATTCAACAGTATAGGCAAGATAGAGCGGCCGAAAAATTCTTCAGCTAAAAACAGCGAAACTGCAGTAATTAAGGTTGGCAGCGGAGCGATAGTAAATGAGATAAAAAAATATGTTCTCTCGCAAGGCTGGATGTATGCACCGGATCCGACGGAAAAAAATGCAACTATCGGCGGAAACATTTCTACCGACGCTTCAGGCGGAAGAGGCTTTAAATACGGAACTACCAGAAAATATATCAATGCAATTGAAATAGTTTTTACCGACGGCTCTTATGCAAATATCAGAAGAGGCGAAACTTTTGCCGACGACAACGGAACCGTTGTTTTGAAAACGAATAAAGGCGAAAAAATTCTGCACTTACCGAAATATAACCTGCCGAACATCAAAAATGCCGCCGCATATTACAATTACAAAAATGCCGATTTGATAGATATTTTTATCGGGCACGAGGGAACACTCGGCGTAATAATTTCAGCGGAGCTTATATTGATAAGACCTTTTGAAATGCTTTTCGGCGGGATAATATTTTTTGATAAGAAAGAAAAAAGCTGGGATTTTGTTAAAGAAATAAGAGAACTTTCCGAAAACGCACGCAAAAATAACTATACAAAAAATATCAATGCAATGTCTGTAGAATATTTTGACAGAAACGCACTGAATTTAATAAAGCCTTACTATCCAGTAATTCCGGAAAATGTTGATGCGGGGATTTTGTTTGAGCAGGACTGCACAAAAGAAACTTATGATGTTTTAACGGAAAAGTGGATTAATATTATAGAAAAATACGGTATCAATACGGACGATGTTTGGTTTGCTTCCAATGCTGCCGAGCAGGAAGAATTTCGCATATTCCGCCATAAAATTCCCGAGTGTGTAAACGAGATAGTGAAAAAAAATAAAATTCCTAAAGTCGGTACCGACGTTGCCGTTCCTCACGATAAACTGCATGAAATGATTTATTTCTGCGAGCAGAAATTTAATGAAAATAAGTTATTTAATTTAACTTTCGGACACATAGGCGAAAGCCACCTGCACGCAAACATAATTGCTGCAACGCAGGAAGAATATGAATGCTGCAAAAGTTTGTATCTTGAAATCGCAAAAAAGGCTGTTGAACTCGGCGGAACCGTAACAGCCGAACACGGTATCGGTAAAGTAAAACATCATTTTTTAAAAGCAATGCTCGGCGAAAATGGTATAGAAGAAATGAGAAAATTCAAACTCTCTTTAGACCCTTTCAATATTCTTGGACGAGATAATATGTTTAAGGAAACACTGATTAATTATGAATGAGCAAAGCCCGAAGCAGATTTTGCCTATAAAGAGGCGGTTGAACCGCTTCAAGCGGAGTTT
>CAJOOL010000170.1 GCA_905236115.1 uncultured Endomicrobiia bacterium | reverse complement strand
AAAGCCTACACTTGCGATGTTTTGTCCGCCGAGCTCTTTTACAAGATTGTCATATCTTCCGCCGGCACAGATTGCATCCTGCGAACCTACGGCAGACGAACGAACTTCAAATACCGTTCTTGTGTAATAATCAAGTCCTCTTACCAGTTTATCGTCCACAACGAAATTACAGCCGGCACTTTTTAACAAAGACTGAACCTGCTCAAAATGATTTTTACAGTCGTCACAAAGACATTCCCGCATGGTCGGAACATCGGTAAATTTAGGGGAATCTATCTTGCAGTCAAGAAGTCTTAGAGGATTTTTTTCAAGTCTTCTTTTGCAGTCTTCACATAAATCGTTTATTGAAGAAAAATATTCAACAAGTTTCTTTCTGAATACCGGCCTGCAGTTATGACAGCCTAAAGAATTTAAATGAACAGAAACTTCTTTTATGTTAAGTTTGGATAAAATATCACAAGCTAAGAGAATTATTTCCGCATCGGCGTTCGGATGCGGATTATTAAAATATTCGGCACCCATTTGAATAAACTGTCTGTAACGTCCGGCTTGAGGTCTTTCGTATCTGAACATTTCCCCGCAGTAAAAATATTTATTAACCGGGTCTCCCATATCAAATCTGTGTTCTATAAATGCACGTACCAAAGAAGCTGTTCCCTCAGGCCTTAATGCAAGTTTTCTTCCTTTTCTGTCTTCAAAAATATACATTTCTTTTTCTACTATATCGGTAGCCTCACCGATAGAACGCATAAATAAAGAAGCATCTTCAAATACAGGTGTTTTGACTTCTTTGAAATTATGTTTTTTGAATACATCTCTTGATATTTCGTCCAGTTTTTCCAGACCTTCGGCAAGTTTGCCGTATATATCATGTGTGCCGCGTGGTGCTTTATACATTTTATCCTCTTAAAAAAAGTGCTTAGCACTGTAAATTGTAAATTATAAATTGTCTTTCGCAGGTTTAATTATTCCTGCCGAGATTATGTATTGTAATGCTTCTTCAACAGTATAATTGCTTTCAATAATATCTTCTTCTTTTATCAGCATCAAAAAACCTGTCGTAGGATTAGGCGTAGTAGGCATAAAAACCGTTATATATTTTTGCCCGTTTATAATTTTTTCTCCCGTAGAAAATGCCGCACAATAAGAATTTTTATTCGGAAAAGGAATAAAAACAACTTTCTGAAAATTCATTTTGGTATCTTTTCCGGAGAAAAAAGAAAAAAGTTTCTTAAGTGACGTATATATCGTTCCGACAAGAGGCAGTTTAATAAAAATAACCTCAAAATATTTCAGAATGGTTCTGCCCAAAACTTTATTGGTAAAATATCCGACGAAACAAATAATTATAAGCGTCAAAAAGAAACTTGCAATTTTTGCCAATGCTATTATCCAAGCGGAATCGGAAGTGAAAATCTTTAATATTGGCGAAAATACCGGCATTGAAAATGCACTTATCCAGCCGAATATAACGGCTATTACCCATACTGTCAGCCATAACGGCAGCAGAACAAGCAAGCCCGAAATAAACAACTGTCTGAAAAAATTAACTATTCCCTTAGGTTCCTGTTCCTGTTTTGGTTCATATGAATTATCATTTGCCATTTATGAATTTTTCTCCTTCGGAAATAAGTTTCTTTAATTTTGTATTTGTGTTGCTTTCGGCATACAGTCTTACTATGGGTTCCGTTCCCGAAAGTCTGAAACCTACCCACGTGTCGTCATCCAAAATAAATTTGTATCCGTCAAGCGTAACGACTTTTTGTATTTTCATTCCTGCAAATTTTTCCGGTGCGGATTTTTGTAAAGACTGTCTGAAATTTTCCATTATTTCTTTGGGAAGACGGAAATTCTTTCTGTCGGTAAATACGGGACCGGTAAGTTTAACTATATCTTTTAAAATCGCACTTAAAGATTTTTTATTATAAGCAACAGCTTCAGCCATTAACAAACAGGCTATTATTCCGTCTTTTTCCGGAACGTGTCCTCTTATGGTAAGACCTCCGGATTCTTCTCCGCCGATAATGAAATCTTGCGGTCTTTGCGTCAAAATGTCTCCTATATACTTAAAGCCTACGGGAGTTTCTGCCACTTCTATACCGAGTTTTGCGGCAAGTTTATCCAGCATGTGACTTGTCATAACGCTTCTTACAACTACGCCTTTCCATCCTCTGGTTTTGTGCAGATGATAGAGTAAAATAGGAATTACCTGATTAGGGGTAATGAATGTTCCGTCGGAATCTATTATGCCGAATCTGTCGGCATCGCCGTCTACGGAAAGACCGATTTTATAAGATTCTTTTTTTATTACAGATTTTAATTCTTTTAAGTTTGTTTCGTTAGGTTCCGGGGAATGTCCGTCAAAAAGAGGGTCTCTTTTTTTATTTAAAACTTTCAGTTTCGCACCTGCACTTTCTAAAAGAGTATCAAGGTAATCATCGCCCGTTCCGTGCAGAATATCTGCGGCGACTTTAAGAGAAGATTTCTTCAACAGTTTGAAATTTACAAGCTGTTTGATTCTTTTTAAGTATGCCGGTCTGGGATCGTAATATTTTACGGTTTCGTTTTCCAATGCCTTATCCAAAGGAAGAATTTTTACATCCTTTACGGTAAGTTCGGCACATTATTTTTCTATTTTTTTTGTTGTTTCCGGAAGAGCCGGGCCGCCCCAAGAGGGAGAAAACTTTATTCCGTTGTATTCCGGCGGATTGTGGCTGGCGGTGAAGTTGATGCCGCCTGCAAGTTTATTGGCAACAATGTCATAAGCTATTACCGGCGTAGGCGTGTTTCTTTTACATAAAAGAACTTTTATTTTATTGCCGGCCAAAACTTCCGCAGAAATTTGAGCATATTTGTCGGATAAAAATCTCGTATCATAGCCGATTATTACGGCTTTATCTTTTTTATACTCCTTATCATCGTTAATAAGATAATTTGCTATTGCCTGTGTAACGATTTTCACGTTGTCAAAAGTAAAATCGTCAGCAATAATTCCTCTCCAGCCTGATGTTCCGAATTTAATCATTTTTTTACCTCTAAAAATACTTATATTTTTGAATATTTCTTCCAATCTTCTATTTCTGCCATTCTCTTACCTTATCGGTATAAATATCTATAAAACCGTTGGCTGTGGTTTTATCTTTGGACTCCGCCCAAATATGAAAATATGCTTCATCCGGGTCCGGCAGCAAAAGAACCCAGCCGTTATCCAAAAATATTTTTACACCGTCAATAAGTTCCGTTTTTTTGCCTTTTGCATATTCTATGGCGTTCCTCATAGTTTGGCCTTTTTTATCCCATGAACAGGGAACGGCCTTATGCAGAACTTCAAAGGCAGGAATTTCTTTTCTTATTTTACTGATTGTAAAACCTGTCTGAGAAAGCATTTTTATTAAATTTCCTACCGCATACATCGCATCAAAAGTATTTTGAAATTCCGGGAAAATAAAACCTCCGTTACAATCGGCAACAAAAATAACGTCTTCTTCTTTTGCGGCATTCATAACGTTTCTGGGGCTTGTTCCGGTTCTTTTAATTTTAAAATTAAACTTTTTTGCAAGTTCGTCTACTACGGAAGATACCGTTACGGGAACGGCTATAGTTCCTGTTTTGTAAGTGGACATTACCAAATATGCCATAACAAGCATTGCAGTATCGTTATTAATTATTTTTCCGCTTTCGTCTACAAGAAAAACTTTTTCCGCACCGTTATCAAATAAAAAACCTACATCTGCTTTTAAAGTCATAACGATATCCGAAAGCTGATTTAATGAATTTAAAAATTCTTCTTTTGTTTTGGTTATCTTTTTTGCATCAATATAAGCATTTAATGCAACAACATCTATTCCAAGCTCCCCGAGTATCGTCGGAAATACCAATGAGGCTGTAGAATGAGCATAATCTATAACGACTTTCATTTCCTTATTTGTTTCCGGTTTTTTCTTTATTGTGTTTAAATAACCTGTTTTATAAAATTCGTTTCCTCTGGCGGGAACGCTGAGCATTCCGACATCATCCATATCGGCACGTTTAAAATCTTCTCTGAAAAACAGCTGTTCAATTGATTTTTCCTGGCTTATGGAAATGTCTCCGCCGAACTTGTCAAAGAATTTTATATCAATCAATTTCGCATCAAAAGGCGACTGTCTGATATGTATGCCGCCGATTTCACCGTCATTGCCGATTTCGTATCTTGCTACCGGGATAGGTGCATTAAGCATATCACCTACGTTTACGCCTGCGGAAAGCACGCCGGAAATAAGACCTCTCTTTATCATTCTGGTAGCTCTGTTATCGTCTCTGGAAATTACCACATACGCACCGCTGCCGGCAAAAGCTCCGTATGCCGAACCTATCTTGGCGGCAAATTCCGGTGTAATTTCAATATTTCCAAGACCTGTAACGCTTCCGTAAGCATTAAACAAGGCTTTATTCCATTTGGCACCCCAAACAAGACTGGAAGAAAGTATTGCTCCTTTTTCTACGGTTTTATGAGGCCAAATTCTTAAGTTTGCTCGTATTGTGGCTTTGGCACCTATATTGCATTCGTCTGCGACAATTGAACCTACCTGAACTGAAGCTCCTTTGCCTAAAACGGTTGAAGAACCTATGACTGCTTCTTTCAGGCTTGCTTCCGCTCCGATATTTACATTATCCCAAATAACGGACCCCAAAACCGTTGCTTTTTCTTCTATAACAACATTTGAACCGATAACGGCTCTTCCTATTTTTGCTCCGCTTTTTATAACGGTGTTGTCGCCGATAACGGCATTGCCGTCAAAAATTACGCCGTCTTCAATTACGGAATTTTTACCTACAATAACCGTTTTTTCGTTAATTTCTTTTTTCGTTCCCGGAACGTTAATTTTAACTTTTCCTTCCAAAATATCATAATGTGCAAACCTGTATTCGTCGTGGTTGCCTATATCTTTCCAGTAACCGTCGGCAATATAACCGTATAATGCTTTACCGTCTTTCAGCAGCTGAGGAAATAAATTTTTGGAAAAATCCACATCTTTATTCTCGGGAATATAGTTAAAGATTTCCGGTTCAAGAATATAAATTCCGGTATTTATGGTATCGGAAAAAACTTCGCCCCATGACGGCTTTTCAAGAAATCTTTCCACTTTACCGTCTTTGTCGGTAATAACTACGCCGAACTGAAGGGGATTTTCTACTCTTGTTAAAATCATTGTAGCTGCGGCTTTTTTCTTTTTATGAAATTCTATTGCTTTTGAAATGTCAAAATCCGTCAATACATCGCCGGATATAACTAAAAAAGTATCGTTGATGTTTTCTTTTGCAAAGCCGACACTTCCTGCCGTGCCGAGATCTGCTTCCGGTCTTAAATATTTTATGGATACGCCGAGGCCGGAACCGTCTTTAAAATAATTTTTAATTATTTCCGGCTGATAATACAACATCATTGTCAAATCGTTGAAGTTATGCTTTTTCAGTAACTCTATTATATGGCTTAACATAGGTCTGTTTGCTACTAAAGCCATAGGTTTTGGAACACTGCATGTTATCGGTCTCAGCCTTGTGCCGAATCCGCCTGCCATAATTACAGCTTGCATTTTGCACCTCTCAAAATTTATTTTTATTTTAAAAATTAATACAGATTTAGACTTATAGATTTTATCAGTTTTTT
>CAJOOL010000169.1 GCA_905236115.1 uncultured Endomicrobiia bacterium | reverse complement strand
TAAATTTTAAATTATTTTACACAGGTCAATACATAGCGTTGACCAAAAAAAACGAGCAGAGGAATTTTTCTATAAATTTTCTTCTGTTCGTTTCCTGTTCCAACCATTAAACCTTTCAACTTTTCAGCCGCCTTTGTCGTTCAATTATAAATTGTCGTACAGTCTGTCATCCCCGAATGTCGTTGTCGGGGATCCTGCCGTTGTTGTTAATTGTCGTTAATTATACATTGCCGTTTCCGTTTTTCCATATAATTTTCTCAAGCTCGCCGAAAAATTCTGTGGCTTTTGTTTGAAAAAAGTAATCCGTTATTTGAGAAGTAAAAGCAGATTCCAATGTATTGATTTCAATTATTTTTGCCCCGTATCTTTTTGACGTAAACGGCAGATAACACGCAGGCATTACCTGTCCGGCAGTGCCGACTATAATCACCAAATCCGCCTTTAATGCCATTTCTTCAGCTTTATCATAATTTTTTTTATTTATTCCTTCACCGTAAAAAACAAAATCCGGCTTTAAAATCCCGCCGCAGGAAGAACACCTCGGCACATCCTGCGATAAATCCGTTTCTTCGGTCTTGTAAGGCATATTGCAGTCCGTGCATATCAATCTGTTTATTGTTCCGTGAAATTCCACAACATTTTTAGAACCTGCCGCCTGATGAAGCCCGTCTATATTCTGCGTTATTATGCCTTTAAGCATATTTTGTTTTTCAAGTTCCGCAAAAACTTTGTGGGCTTTGTTGGGTTCGGCCTGTTTCATGGAATCAAAAAAGATTTTATGCATTTCCTGCCAGGATTTTTTCGGGTCGGAATAAAAAAAACTCAGTTCAATAAATTTCGGGTCGTATTTATTCCATAAACCGCCCGCACCCGTAAACGGCGGAATACCGCTTTCAACGGAAATTCCCGCACCAGTAAAACCTACAGCATATTTTGCATTTTTAATTAAATCGGCTGCCGTTTCAATATTATTAATAACCATATTTCACCAAACCTTAAGAAAAAAAATAGAATGAATTTTACTTCTTTTCCATACATCAATCAATCAAAAATTTAGTATAATTCCAAGTGCCGGATAATTTCTGACAAGAATTTCGGCAAGGACAATAAAACAATGGAACAGGAAAAAGTTATAGAGCCGGAAATCGTTGACACCGAAACAACAAAAAATAATACAGGAAACAATAAAAAACTTTTATCGTGGATATGGCTGGCGGCTGCAATTATTTATGCAGTTTCGCCTTTGGATTTAGTTTCCGATGTTATTCCCGTTGCAGGCTGGAGCGACGATTTGCTTCTGTCCGGAGCAGCCGTAACAAATTTCATTCAGCAGAATTTTTTACAGAACAGCGGGATACCGAATAAAATTTTTAAAATCCTAAAAATGATTTTCATATCTTTGGCTGTCATCATCATTCTTATTTCGGTTCTTATACTGACATTAATTTTCAAATAAAGTAAACAACTGTCAGCTTTTTATTTTCTTTACTGTTGTTCCAATATAATGTTGTAATCCTCCCTTGTGACGGAATCCGACGGAATGATAATTATTTCGTTTTTAAAAAGTTCATTAAGTCTTTTTTGGCGTTCGCAAAAATACTGTGCAACTTCCGGATGAAGTTTTATTTTTATCTTACCGAAATATTTTTCCGTCTTCATTTTTTCTATTTCGTGGCAAACGGATGTAAAAACGGATTCTTTTGATAATATCACGCCAAGGCCGTGACATGTCGGGCAGGTTTCGCCCAAAAGTGCAAAAAGAGATTCTTTTTTCCTCTCTCTGGTCATTTCTATCAAGCCCAAATGAGTTATCGGCCATACTTTTATTTTGGCTTTGTCGTTTTTGGCAGCCTGTCTTAAGGTTTCAAGAACTTTCTTTCTGTGGCGTTCCCTTTTCATATCAATAAAATCTATAACTATAATACCGCCGATGTTTCTCAGCCTTAACTGGCGTGCCGTCTCTTTGGCGGCTTCAACGTTTGTTAAGGTTATGACATCTTCCTGCTTAACGACATTTTCATCGCCGGTAAACTTGCCGCTGTTGACATCTATCGCACAGAGGGATTCCGCTTCCTGAATTATAAGATAACCGCCGGACTTTAAATGAACTTTGTTGGATTTTAATTTTTTTATTTCGTCTTCTATGCCGTAAGCTTCAAATATCGGTTTTTTTTCGTCGTAAAGAACTATTCTGTCTTCAAGTTCGGGAGAAACGGTTCGGACAAATTCTTTTACGTCTTTAAGTTCTTTTCCGTTGTCAATATGCATAAGTTTTACATCTTCGGTAAAATGGTCTCTGACCGTCTGAAAAACCACGCCCAAATCCTTATGCACACAAGTTCCGACTTTGGAAATATTAAATCTGTTAAGTACCGAAGCCCAAAGCCTTGAAAGGTATTTTATTTCTCTTTCTATTTCTTCTTCGGCCGCATCTTCGGCTTCCGTTCTGATAATAACGCCGCCGGCAAGCTCTTTCTTTAATTCCTTAACTATGCCTTTAAGCCTGCCGCTTTCGCGAGGGTCTTCTATTTGTTTGGATATACCTATATTTTTACTGAAAGGCATATACACCAAAAGTCTTCCGGGAAGAGAAATATCCATGGTAACTTTGGGGCCTTTGGTGCTGATAGGTTCTTTATAAACCTGCACCATAATATCCTGCCCTTCTTTAAGCATGTTTTCTATTTTTCTTTCGTTTTTAGGGGCGACAATATCGCTCATTGACAGATACGCACTTTTGCCGAAACCTATATCAACAAATGCCGAAGACAGCCCGGGCACGATATTTTGAACTTTACCTTTATAAATATTATTTAAAATTTTTTCGCTTTCGCGTCTTTCCATAAAAAGATCGGTTAAAACATCGTCTTCCAAAACCGCAACTCTTGTCTCTTCAAAAGCTCTGTTAACTACAATTTCTTTTTTCATTTTATCTTACAATCCTCCAAACTACTCTAATCCTCCAATATCTTTTTCTCCTTCAGAAAATTATACATATTCTCGGCAGTTTTATAAATGTAGGAATCCAATTCCTGAGACTGATTAAATTTATTTTCCACAAAAGATACATTGGACGAATTTTTGGCATAGCGTGAAATCAAATCGTTCATTTCCGAATTGTCGGGATAACTTGCATATATCAAAGGAACTTTATGCGTAAAACATCTTTTTTTTATCTCGTCAAAATCAAAAATTATCCAATCGTCTATTATCTGTATTTTATTGTTGTGGTCGGGTGTATTTATAGCGGTTATTGCGGAAATTTCGTCGGAAATGTTGGAAAAACTTTTATTTAATGCTCTTGAAAAAAACAGAACTTCCGCAGTGATTTCTCCCTTATACATCATAAACAGAGACATAACGCCTTTATAGCAGACATTTTCTTTATTTAAAGGATCCGTTAAAATTCCCTCTTCCAAAAGTTTCAATGCTTTAACTTCGCAGCCGTCAGAGCCCTCATCCAAATATGCCGAAGCCAACGCATAAAAAAACATACTTTGAATTCTGCTCTCTATAAGAGACGATAAAAATTCTTTAGCTTTATCATATTCTTTATTTCTTATCAAATCCCATGCATGACGGTAAGACTGCACCGCACCAAAAATGTTAATATCTTTTTTAAAATCATCTCTTAAAGCGTAAAATTCCGGAATGACTTTCGGGCGGAACAGTTTATTGTCCGGCTCGTCAATTATACTTTTATATGCCGCTTTTACCGCCTGTTTTGCCGTGCCGGCGTCTTCAATAAACGGCTCGTATATTTTTTTCATTTCGGAATTTATTTCGTAAAGATTTTTTCTGATAATTTCTTCTTCTTCGTTAATTCCGTTTCTGTTATTCATAAACTTGGAAAAACCGTAAAGATTGTAATAGTTGCTTTCACCTACCATAAGTATAAGAGCTTTGGGCGTTGTGCTTTTGCTGAACATATCAAACAGTTCTATTGATTCCGTGGTATTTATATCGGAACCGGAAAATTTTTCAATTTTTATTTTTTTATTTTTTTTGCCGTCTTTAGCGTCATTTTCTTCGCTGTTTGAGCCGTCAATGAAACTCTGAAGCGTTTTTATGAATCTGTTATCAAATTCGTCATCGGCAAAAACATTGTCGCTTATATACAGAAGCGAATCGGCAAAAACGAAAGGAACATAAAATACGAAAAATAAAAAACATAAAATAAATTTTTTAAAGTTCATAACAATATCCTCTGTTTTCCACAAATAAACCGTCCCTGGTTGTATGCAAAAGTTTTATTTCATTTTCGTCTTTTTTCAGAAAGTCCTGCAAAATTCTTTCAAGTTTCAAATTCTTCTCGGGAATTATTCTTAAAAAAATCTCAAAACAGCCGCCGTCTTTCACTTCAATACTTTTAATAATTTCTTTTGCATTTATAATTTTCTGCGTGCCTTTTTTAATTTTTATAATCGGTATTTCTTGTCTGTTTAAATATTCGTCCGTATAATTTTTCGTAACACCATCGCATTTAACCGTATATTTTGCCAAATTTACCAAAGCTTCTATGGACGGAAGTTTCAGCGGAATATATTTAGCACTTATAATATTATAGCCTATGGGAAGAATTTCGTCTATCTGTTTTTTTAAATCTTCCAATTCCACCTTTTTTGTCAAGCATAAATCCACATATTCGCTTGTGCTTTCATAACCTACCGCAATGGCGGGGCCGAATGCCGCCCTTACCTGCGGACTGAAGCCGTTAGTATATGCCAGAGGAAGCGATGTTCTCTTTAATGCTCTTCTGAAAAAATCTATCTGTTCCAAATGGGAAATATATTTTACCGCACCTTTTCTGGAAAATCTTAAAAGCACCCTGTTAGAAACTTCCGAAAATTCTCTTTTAACGCTTGATATGTTTTCGGGAAGTTTCAACGCCTCTTTGGTGCTTGCGGCAGCCTGTTCGGACGTTTCGTTAACTCCCTTTAAATAATCATTATACAAAAATTCTTTGCCGACGCCCAAATTTATATGAGACCACGGCAGAACTTCGTCAAAGTTTCTTCTTCTGTATACATAAAAATTCAAGTCAAAACCTGCTTCTTTTATGCTTTGCGTCCAAATATCAAAATTAAATCTGTCTTTCCACTGGTCAAACCTCAAGCCCTTTTCCCATGCTGCATAAAATGCACGCGAAAGTCTTCTGTCGCCCCTTGCAAGAAAGGCTTCTATTACGCTTGCCTGATGATTGTGGTTTCGTATTTCGGCAGGAACGGTCTTTTTTATTTTGTTTATCGTTTCATAAAAATATTCCTGAGAAAACATCGGTTCCCACTGAAATGCCGTTTGAGCTTTGGGAACGAAAGGCGATACGGTAATGCTGAAGTTTAATCTGCCTGCATTTTTCTTAACTTTGTTTACCAGCTCTTTTATTGCGGTAATATCTTCTTCGGTTTCCGTCGGAAGACCTATCATAAAATACAGCTTTATTGCACGCCAGCCCATTTGATATGCGAAAGATAAAGTATCAACGATTTCGTCTTCGGACAAATATTTCCCTATAACGTTTCTTAATCTGTCCGAGCCTGCCTCCGGTGCAAAAGTTAAAGACGGTTTTTTGTCGCGGTTAAGATATTCCGCCACTTTTAAAGAAAATCTGTTGCATCTCATTGACGGAAGAGACACAGCCAAGTTCTGTTTATAATATTTTTCGTTGGTCTTTAACAACAACTCTTCCAAATCTTTATAATCCGTGCAGGAAAGCGAAGAAAAAGAAACTTCTTCATAGCCGGTATTTTTCAAACTTTCGTCAAGAAGTTTTAAAACGGTTTCGGGCTTTCTTGCACGCCACGGTCTGTAATATTTTGATGCCTGGCAAAATCTGCACCTGCCCACGCATCCGCGGGCTACTTCAATATTCAATCTGTTATGAACAGTCTCAACAAAAGGAACTATTTTGTTATTATGAAAAAAGGCGGTGTCCAGCTTAACAATGGTTTTATTTATTGTTTCGGGAACGCCCGCAATGTTCGGTTTAATTTCTTTTACTGTATTATCTTCATTATAAATAACATCGTAAAAAGACGGAATATAAATACCCTCTATTTTTGAAAGTTCAAAAAGAGTTTCTTTTCTGGATAAATTTTTCTTTTTGCAGGCTCGGACCGTTTCCAAAATTTTTATCATGGATTCTTCGCCGTCGCCTACGGTAAACAAATCAAAAAAATCGGCAAAGGGTTCAGGGTTGGCCATAACGGGACCGCCGCCGATAATTAAAGTATCGCCGTCTTTTCTGTCTTTGGCAAAAACGGGAATATGAGATAAAGACAACATATTTATAATATTTGTTCCGACAAGTTCGCACTGAAGACTAAAGCCCACAACGTCAAAAGTTTTTAAAGGAGATTTTGATTCCAGAGAAAAAAGTTCTATATTTTTTTCTCTTAAAACGGCTTCCATATCCGTATCGGGAGCATAGCATCTTTCACATCTGGCGGTCTTTTTTTCGTTGACCAAATGATACAGAATTTCCAATCCCAAATTTGACGCACCTATCTCATAAATATCAGGAAAGCACAAACACAGCGAGACATAGTTTCCCATATCTGCCGGATGAGAATTTATCTCGTGGTTTATGTATCTGGACGGTCTTTGCACCAGCGGAAGTATTTTATCCAAGTCAACCATTTTTTCCTCTCAATAAATTCATTTCTTCTTCAAAATTTTTATCGTCTTTATAAAACGGCCGAAGTTTTTCGTAAACTTCCAGAGCCTTATCGTATTTTCCCAGTTCTTTATAAATATTTGCCGTCTGAAACTGTGCCCATATATCGTTTTGCGAAATCTTTTTAAATTTATTCAAATAATCAAATGCCTTAATATAGTCTTTTTTCTTCAAATATATAATGCTTAAATTTTTGTATATTGCGTCATAGGTTATGGATTCTTCCAAATGCAGATAAGTTTCTTCGGCTTTATCAATATTTCCCTCAGCCATTTCAAGAGAAGCATATTGAAGAATATCTCTGTAAGTAAGAATGTCTTTTGTCCTTTC
>CAJOOL010000168.1 GCA_905236115.1 uncultured Endomicrobiia bacterium | reverse complement strand
ATAGAGGAATTGAGGTATGGAGGTATAGAAACGGCTTTGTCTTTGCTTTTTCCATACATCCATTCTTCCATACATCTATACATCTGTCTTAGTTTTTTCATAATTTTTCTCCTTTTTTATTTTATTTTTTATATTATCCGAGGCTAACCCCTCGGGTTCCTCTTTTGTCTTTTTTGAACAAACCAACAAGACGACAGGATACAGAAAAAACTGCAAAGTTTGAGGCAAAGCGAACAGTTGCAGACCAAAATTTGCTGTTTTTTCGCTATAAATGTAATTTTATTTCCAAAGAGCTTCTCAGCCATACCAAAATACTCCGTTTTTTGGTATACTACCGCCGAGAGATAATAAACTTAGCCAAAAGGAATTATCTTTTTACCAAACTGTGCTATGCTTTTGGTGAGATTTTAAAGATTTGTTGATTTGAAAGAACAATCGGAAATATAATATTCTTATTTCCTGTGTCATTTCAATCGTCTAAATTTTTTAATCTTCCAAAAACAGCCCGCTCGGCGTATTTTTTTGTTTAAAAAACAGCATCAAAACATTCGGTTATTTCTTAGTTAAATAGTTAAGTATAGGTTAATTATAATACATTTCCGAATTTTTGTCAAGCATTTATTTTGTTTCATTCGGCACCTAAGTATTTATGAACGAACAACTGGAAAAATTTTTAAAAGAAATAAACAGAGGCAGACTGTATAAAGCTCAAAAAGTTATCGCCGAAGCGTTGGAAATAAGCGAAGTAGCTGTTTCCAAATGGTGCAGCGGAAAAAATATTCCGTCAGAAAATAATATAGAAAAAATCGCAAAGAAATTTAATAAATCAAAAGAAGAAATAGAAAATATTTTTCTGTCAAATTTTGACAATAAAAATAATCATGAGAACAAAAATAAAAACGGCAAAAATATTAAAGATGAAGAGATAAAACTGTTGAAAGAAAAAATAAAATTCTTGGAAGAACAATTAATTTTCTATAAAAAAATATTGACAAAAGAAAAAAAGAGTAATATAATTTCCCTGTCGCAAACATCAAAATAACAAACCGATGAAGCGGAGATAAAAACAGGAAACGCACTAACAGCGAGCCGGGGCGGTGAGAAGCCGGCAGTAAACGACTTGTTAAGAATGTTGAAAATAAATCATTCTGAAATGGACCGCAGAGGGTGCAGTCAAAAGGGCGTATGCTCCTGAGTATTCTGCAACGCAAGGCACGCGTAAGTTGTCGGGAATATGATTGTATTCCTGTAAGAGTGAGACCTCAATTACTTTTAAAATGTTTTGACGGTTTCAAATCAAGGTGGCACCGCGGATATTAAATTCGTCCTTGAAAACAATTTTTTGTTTAGGATGAATTTTTTTATTTTTTGAGGTGCAAAATGTATAAACCAAGTTACGAACAAACCGTAGAATTATCTAAAAACTACAAAACTATTCCCGTAAGCCGTGAGCTTTACAGCGATATCAAAACACCTATACAAGTTCTGAAAATTTTAAAATCGGTAAGCAGCCATTGTTATATGCTGGAAAGTTTGGAAGATTCTTCCACATGGGGAAGATACACTTTTTTAGGGTATGAGCCTAAACTGGAATTTACCTGTCTTGACGGTGTTATCAAAATAAACGGTGAAGTAATATCAAAAAATGCCAATCCAAGACAATATATTAAAAATATTATTGAGGAAAATAAAAGTCCCCGGCTTGATTACCTGCCCGCATTTACCGGCGGACTGGTAGGGTATTTTTCTTACGACTATATCAAATATTCCGAACCGACATTAAAACTTGATGCAAAAGACGACGAAAAATTCAACGATGTTGATTTGATGTTGTTTGATAAAGTTATTGCTTTTGATAACTTAAGACAGAAAATTATTTTGATTGTAAATATTAAGACCGATAACTTAAAACAGAACTACGATAATGCCATTGAAGAATTAAACAAAATGGCAGACCTTATCAAAAACGGCATTCCTGCTAAAGACGAACATTTAAAACTTAAATCCGATTTTCGTTATTTGTTCAGTAAAGAAGAATACTGCGGTATCGTTAATAAAACAAAAAAATACATTAAAGACGGAGATATTTTTCAGGCTGTGTTATCCAACAGAATTGAGGCGGACGCCGAGGGGAGCCTTTTGGATACTTACAGAATTTTAAGGACAACCAATCCGTCGCCGTATATGTTTTATTTCTGCAGCAAAGATATTGAAATAGCAGGTTCTTCGCCTGAAACACTGGTAAAACTTAAAGACGGTGTTCTTCATACATTTCCTTTGGCGGGAACCAGACCAAGAGGCAAAACACGAGAAGAAGATTTACGGCTTGAGAAAGAACTCCTTTCAGATAAAAAAGAACTTGCCGAACATAATATGCTTGTGGATTTGGGAAGAAACGATTTGGGAAGAATCAGTGAGTTCGGTTCAGTAAAAGTGGAAAAGTATATGAGCATAGAAAGGTATTCCCATGTTATGCATATCGGTTCTACCGTAGCAGGAAAAATAAGAAGTGATAAAACCGCAATTGATGCCATAGATTCCGTTCTTCCTGCAGGAACATTATCTGGGGCACCGAAAATAAGAGCATGTGAAATAATAAACGAACTGGAAAAAAATAAAAGAGGAATTTACGGCGGTGCGATAGGATACATTGATTTTTCGGGGAATATGGATACGTGTATTTCAATAAGAATAGCGTTCAAAAAGAACAACAAAGTTTTTATCCGTTCAGGTGCAGGAATAGTTGCAGACAGCATTCCCGAAAACGAATATCAGGAATGCATTAATAAAGCCAAAGCAGTAGTGAATGCCATAAAATTTTCGCAAAGCAAAAATTTTAGTTAAAAAGCTGAATGGCTGAAAATGTAAAAAGGTTGAACGACAAAAAACAATTCAAAAAGTGCAAGAATATAATTTGCACTTTTTGACGCGACGAAAGATTTTAAATTTGTACAAGGCGACAGCGAGCCGTAGTGTACAACTGAACAAGGTACATAAGGCGAGCTGCAACGCAGTAGAAATTTAAAAGATAATGTCTCAATAAGGAGAAAAAAATGATTTTACTAATAGATAACTACGACAGTTTCGTTTACAACTTATATCAGTATATAGGCTCTATAAATAGTGATATTCTGGTAAAAAGAAACAACGAAATAACAGTTGAAGAAATAGAAAAACTAAATCCCGAAAAAATTATTTTGTCGCCGGGACCGGGAAAGCCGAGCGATGCGGGAGTATGTATTGAAGTTGTTAAAAAATTTGCAGGTAAAATTCCTATTTTAGGAGTATGTTTAGGACATCAGGCAATATGTGAAGCGTTCGGTGCAACAATATCTTACGCAAAAACATTAATGCACGGTAAGCAATCTGAAATTATCGTTGATACCGGCTGCCCGATTTTCAAAGGACTTGATAGAAAAATTATCGTCGGCAGGTATCACTCGTTGGCAGCAGTAAAAGAAACTCTGCCGAAAGAATTAAAAAATTGCGGACAAACCGACGACGGAGAAATAATGGCGGTTTGCCACAACAAATATCCCGTTTACGGTGTGCAGTTCCACCCGGAATCCGTGCTTACGCCAAACGGATACCAAATTATAAAAAATTTTTTGCAAAGCAAAAATTAGCTTATAAGCTGATAAGGTGATAAGCTGAAAAGTTATAAAAATAGTTTAGAGCTGAGCGGACAAAGTCCGCGGCTCAGCTTATCAGCTAAAGCATTTTTTGGAGGTATTATGATTAAAGAGGCAATAGTAAAAGCAGTATCAAAACAAAACTTAACATTCAAAGAAGCAGAAGAAGTTTTAGACGAAATAATGAGCGGTCAGACAAGCCAAATTCAGATGTCGGCATTTTTAACAGCAATGAGCATGAAGAAAGAAACAATAGAAGAAATTACGGGTGCGGCATCGGGTATGAGAAAGCACTGTATTAAACTTCTTAACGATATGGATATATTGGAAATAGTCGGAACCGGCGGGGATAAATCAAATTCTTTTAATATTTCCACGACATCATCGTTTGTTGTTTCTGCTGCCGGAATACCGATAGCAAAACACGGCAACAGAGCAGCATCAAGTAAATGCGGTGCTGCCGATGTGTTGGAAGCTCTCGGTGCAAAAATCACAATATCACCGGAAAAAAGCAAAGAAATTTTAGACAAAATAAATTTCTGTTTCCTCTTTGCTCAGAACTACCACATAGCGATGAAATATGTTGCTCCCGTCAGAAAAGAGCTTGGTATAAGAACAATTTTTAACATTTTAGGACCGTTGGTAAACCCTGCAGGTGCCAATATGCAGTTGTTAGGCGTATATGACGAAACTTTAATTGAGCCTATGGCACACGTATTATCCAACTTAGGCGTTAAAAGTGCTATGGTTGTTTACGGAACAGACGGACTGGATGAAATATCGGCAAGTTCGGTAACAAAAGTTTGCGAAGTCGTTAACGGCAACTATAAAACTTATGAACTTGAACCTGAATTGTTCGGTATGAAAAAATGTAAGAAAGAAGAGCTTCTCGGTGGAACACCGCAGGAAAATGCTAAAATTACAAGAAATATTTTATCCGGTGCAAAAGGTGCAAAGACTGACGCTGTAATCCTAAATTCCGCAGCGGCAATACATGTTGCAAAGCCGGAAATTTCAATAGCCGATGCAGTAAACATAGCAAAAGAAGTTATTGAAAACAAAAAAGCCCTTAACCAGTTGGAAATGTATGTTAAATTATCCAACGAAGACTAAAAAAATGTACAATGTATAATAAACGACAACAACAGTGTCATCATTGCGAGCCGACTAAGTCGGCGTGGCAATCCAGTGTCGTTGTCATACTGAGCGAAGCAAAGTATCTCATCGTTTCCATACATCCATACTTCTATACATCTATACATCCAAAATTACGGAGCAATTTAATTATGATACTTGATACAATTGTCGCAAAACAAAAAATAAGAATAGCCAAAGATAAAGAAATAAAATCTTTTGATATTATGAAAAAAGAAGCAGAAACTTTTTCTTCGGTCAACAAAATATCTTTCAAAGATTCTCTAAAAAATAAAGATTTTGCTTTTATCTGCGAAATAAAAAAAGCATCCCCGTCAAAAGGTGTAATAGTTGAAAATTTTCCTTATTTAGAAATTGCAAAAGATTACGAGCAGGCAGGAGCGGCTGCAATTTCTGTCCTTACTGAACCGAACTTTTTCAAAGGAAATGATAAATATTTAACCGAAGTTTCAAATACGGTAAAAATTCCCGTTTTAAGAAAAGATTTTATTATAGACGAATATCAAATATATCAGGCAAAAGTTATCGGTGCAAGTGCCGTGTTGTTAATCTGTGCAATCCTTGACGATAAAACTCTGCAAAAATATATGAGTATTGCAAAAAGTCTAAATTTAGACTGTCTTGTAGAAACTCACAACAAAGAAGAAATAAAGCAGGCACTAAACAGCGGTGCCGAAATTATAGGAATAAACAACAGAGACTTGAAAACTTTTACGGTGGATATTAACAATTCCGTAAGGTTAAGAAAATATCTTGGCGACAACAAAATATTGATTTCCGAAAGCGGAATAAAAAGTTCCGCCGATATAAAAATATTAAAAGATACAGGATTTAACGGAGCATTAATCGGGGAAAGTATGATGCTAAGCGAAAATAAAAAACAATTTCTGAATGAGCTGAAAAAATAAAAAGTTTTTTATGAATTATTAATTACTGTCAAAACACTAAGTATAAAAAGAAAAGAAAGAGAAAAAATTATAACATTTTTACTTAAAAATTTACCTTAAGGAAACTCTGATTAATTCTGAACGGAAACCGCAAGGCTTTTTGCCTCTAAATTCGTTGGAGTTTCTCGAGATAAGTTACCAACTATCCCTGCGAAACTCCGCCTCTTTATAGGCAAAATCTACTTCGGGCTTTGCTCATTCATAATTAATCAGCGTTTCCTTAAATTCTAAATTGTCATTTTCTTGAACGAGAAAAAATATTAAATGGGGTATTGAACAGTCTTACTATATTGTATTACTTTAGACATCAGCTTATAACCACTTTGATGCCCATTTTTTAAGATCTGCTTCAGAAACTCCGGAACTAAATCTTTTACCGCTGTCAACTTTAGCTTTCGGTGCTAGCTTTTGCATAATGCTTCCGGAATCACCCATTCCGGAACCGCCCGATGTTGCAAACGGAACAACCTGTTTACCCGAGAAATCATAACTTTCCATAAATGTATCTATAATTGACGGTTCTCTGTACCACCAAATAGGGAAACCAACGAAAACGACATCGTATTTGCTCATATCGGTAACTTTGTTGGCAATTGCAGGTCTGCTGTTCATATCAGCCATTTCTACGGAACTTCTGCTTTT